>CANJBX010000006.1 GCA_947472885.1 Hyphomicrobiaceae bacterium | reverse complement strand
CGGGCGGGTCGGTCATGATGCCACCCCGGTGAGCAGGCCCATGTAGGTTCTGGCCGAGGTGGTCGCCACGGTGGCGCGTGGGAGGTAGGGATAAACCGTCAGGTCGAGGCGTGGCGGCCGCCGCTCGATCGGCGTGGTGTCCGATCGCAAGGACACCGCCGCGCATCGTAAGCGCGGACATTATAGGTGCGCCTGCCGGCGCTCTGCGCCCCTCACCTGTTGAGCGGCGCCTTGCCATGCCGAAGCCCACAGGGCGAAGGCTGGTGCGAATTTCCCCACACGACAGGCGCGCCCGCGCCTTCACAAAAAACAGGGAGGGCGGAGCTTTGTGTTTTGCAATCGGAATCACAAACGGCGCGTCGAACTCGAATACCCTCTCCCCTTGTGAAAGAGGGTGGAGCGCGCGTCACGGCGCAGAGCATCATGTGATGATAAGGCGGGCTGGCAGCGTTAATGATTTGCTAATGCCAGAAATGGCAACGGCCACGAACAGGAAGGCGCGGGTACATCCGCCGTCGCCTCAATGTCGTGACCGTCTCAAAGACGGGGCCTTGCGGCCACACCGTCCATGTTCGCATTAATGTGGGAACCGCAGTAAGGTCCCGCAAGATGGTAAAAACCACACAATTGCGACGGTTTCATGTCGGTATCGGAGGCTGGACCTTCGAGCCGTGGGGCGGCGTGTTCTATCCCAAGGGCCTCGCACAGGCGAAAGAGCTGACCTATGCCGCGAGTCAGCTGACCTCCATCGAGATCAACGGCACCTATTACGGCTCGCAGAAGCCCGAAAGCTTCCGCAAATGGGCGCGCGAGACGCCGGATGGATTCATTTTCTCGGTGAAAGGTCCGCGCTTTGCGGTAAACCGCCGCGTGCTGAGCGAGGCCGGCGACAGCATCAAGCGGTTCTACGACTCCGGCCTGCTGGAACTTGGCGACCGCCTCGGCCCGGTGCTGTGGCAATTCGCCCCAACCAAGCAATTCGACGAAAAGGATTTCGGCGGCTTTCTGGAACTGCTGCCGCGCGAAAGCGATGGCCGCGCGTTGCGCCATGTTGTCGAGGTGCGGCACGACAGTTTCAAGGTGCCGGGTTTTATCGCGCTGATGCGCAAGTTTTCCATTCCGGTCGTCTACGCGCATCACCTGAAATATCCGGAGATCGCGGACGTCACCGGCGACTTCGTCTATGCGCGGCTGCAACAGGGCAGCGACGACGAGAAGACGTGTTATCCCGCGAAGGCCATGAAGCAATGGGCCGGGCGCGCGAAGACCTGGGCCGACGGCGGCGTGCCGGACGATCTGCCGCGTGTCGATGAAATAACCAAAACGCCGAAGCAGAAGCGCGACGTGTTTGTCTACTTCATCACCGAGGGAAAAGTTCGCGCGCCGGCGGGCGCGATGGCACTGACGGAATTGCTTGAAGGCAAGCAGGAATAGCCGCCATGGTTGCGAAGAAATCCAGACCAAGGAAATCTGCCGTTAAAAAGGCGAAGCCGAAGGCTGCACCAAAATCGAAAGCAAAGCCGCTCGCCACCATCGGTTATGAGCAGGCGGTCCAGAGCCGCGTGATCGACGAACTCACGCGCGCAAGGGTCGATATCCTGGTCGATGTCCGCGCGGTCGCCGCATCGCGCAAGCCGGGGTTCTCAAAAAAGCAGCTTGCCGCCGGCCTCGATGAACAGGGCATTTCCTACCTGCATTTGCAAAAACTCGGCACGCCGAAGGATGGCCGCGATGCGGCGCGCGCGGGCAACATGGACAAGCTGTTCAATATCTACAGCAAGCATCTCAAGACACCGGAAGCGCGCGCCGAGATGGATGAACTTGAAACGCTCGCCAAATCCGGCCGGCGGCTGTGCCTTCTGTGCTTCGAGCGCAATCCGGAATCCTGTCACCGGCAATGGATCGCGCAGGAAATCGAACACCGCACCGGCGTGCCGGTGCAGCACCTCGCGGCGGAACTATTATGACTACTCGGCCGGCATTTCGGCGCCGCGCGTGCGGCGGCCCTCGACGCTGGCAACGAGCCAGGTGATCGCGAGCGAATTGACGGCGTAGATTGCCGCAATCACCGCCGTCACGAACAGCACGAGGTCGAACCCGCCGTGATCGTACAATCTTCCGATGCCCCAAACCGCCGGGCCTGCCGACGTGAAGATCAGGAAAAACCGGAACGCATAAATGCGCCCGCGCCACGCCGGCGGTGTGTAACGCGCCAGCACGAAATCATTGACCGTCACCTGCGCATAGACCGCGGCAATCGCAACCGCGAGCGCAATCAGCAGCGGCCAGCCCGTCGCATAGGTCAGCCAGACCACGCCAAGAAGCTGGATGATCGCAACCGCGACAACGAGAATATGCGGCGCGATGACCTCGACCGCGCGGCCGATGAAAAGCTGCGCTGCACCGCCGCACAGGAACACGGCGGTCGCCAGCATGCCGACGACGGCCAGCGGGAAGTCGCGGCCGATACGCGCATCGACGATCTTCGGCAGCGTGATCGTCAGTGCGTTGAACACGAGGCCCGACGACAGCGCGAGCGCCATGAACAGTGCGATCACCGCGATCATGGTGCGCTTGTCGAGCTTCACATCGTTGGACGTCATTTTCGGCGTCTGGCGGCGGCGGTCATCCGGCACGAACAGCAGATAGAAAATGCCCGTCACGATGAACAGGGCGGCCGGCACGAAGAACGCATACTGCCAGCCAAAACGCGACGTAATGACCGCCGTGACGCCGGCGGCAATCGAGACGCCGATATTTCCGCACAGACCGTTCAGCGCCATGGTGCGGCCGCGGTTGACCGCGCTGTCGATCACCATCGGCGTGCCGACGGGGTGATAGATCGCGGCGAAGATACCGACGGCCAGCAGCGCAATCGCCAGCGTCGTGAAATCCGGTGCAAGCCCGACGGCAATCGCCGATACGCCCGTGCCGACAAAATAGATCGCCATCATGTTGCGGCGGCTCCAGTTTTCCGCGAGCCAGCCGCACGGCAGCGCGAACAGGCCGAAGGCCGTGAACGCTGCGGTTGAAAGCATCAGGAGGTCGCCATAGCTGCGGCCGTAAGCGGCCTCAAGTCCGATCACCACCGTCGGGAAAATCAGGATTACATAGTGATCGAGAAAATGCGCCCAGTTGAGAAAACCGATGGAGCGGCGGCGCGCGCTGTTGGCGTCGGCCGCGGCGGCTTCGGATTGTGCGGTCGCGGACATGGCTGGCATGGACAGTTTCCCGGCGCCGGCCAGTTTGCCGGACTCCACGGGTATAGCCGGTTCGCCCGTTCCCGGCCCTATGCGGAAATCGCAGAGCCGATTCGACTCTTGCACGCGGAGGTTGTTTAATCCACAGGTGGCGTCAGGCGGGGACCTGCACGCTGGGTTGCACGGGGCTGGGGAGCCACGATGCGGTGGGGCGTTTGCGTAGGCGGACTTGTTCTCGCCGGGCTGGCCGCGACCTGCGGCGATCCCGCTTCGCAGGCGTTTTCCGCAAACCTTTCGCTCCCGATTACGCCTGCCGCAAAGCCACAAGGTGAGCGCTTCCTGTTCTACGGCAGCTATGACGGCTGGAACGCCGGCTCCTTTGCGAGCGGCGGTTTGCTGTGGTCTCCCGGCGGACTTGACCGCGAAGGCTTTGTTGCAAAGTTGATGGCAGGTGGCGGCACCTACGAATATCGCGCCGGCACCACTCCAACGACGGGCTATGTCGCCATTTTTGATGTGATGCCAGGCTGGCACTTCAAACGCGGCAACATCGACGTCACTGTCTACGGCGGCCTCGACATTCAAAGCCATCGTCTTCGTCCCGACGACCTCAACAACAGCGCACGCGGCACGCACGCCGGCCTTCGTGTCGGCGCAGACATCTGGGCCGAACCGACCAAGACAACGATGGCAAGCGCAAACGTCTCGTTCGCCACCGTCGGCGATAGCTATTGGTCGCCCTTTGCTTATGGCTGGCGCGCATTCGAACGGGTCTATATCGGCCCGGAAGTGCATGCGATGGGCGACGAGACCTATCGCCAGTGGCGGATTGGCGTCCACGCCACAGCGTTGAAGGTCGGCAACTACGAGTGGTCGTTTGGTGCCGGCTATGTCGACGACAGCGATGACCGCAGCGGACTCTATGGCCGCATCGGCGTGTTGCTGCGGCGTTAAATATGGGAATTACCGAAGGAGCAAATGCAGTTTATTTCTTGTCGCCTTTGAGCGTAGTGTTAGTAATTTTACTCGCTGTTTTTATTGGCGGCGGGTTTGTGAGTTGGATCAAACGCAAAGACATCATCGCGCAAGGTGGCAAACTTCGACTGGCCGTTGCATTTATCTGCTCGTTTTTAATGATAGCCACTGCTGGGTGGCTAATCATTGATCGGCTTTCCGCGCCCCGCCCACAACTCGTTATTCATCCAGACTATGTTGCCTGCGTATCGTGGACGGATGACAAAAGAAACTACATGAGAATTCCTTGGCATTACATTTCAAACGTATCCCGTAGGTACGCACCGTATTTTGACATCAACATACAATTCGATCTTGTCCGCAATTATCTTCACGATGCTCCCTGGACAGACCATGTAAGATCAAACGGATGGGTAAATTGCACAATCAGCGGCATGACGGAAGATCCACGGCATTTCCAGTTTGCGACAGATACGGGAGAAATATTTCTCAAAACCGAAACGGCGTGGCGGGCTAAACCATTTTATCCATTGGCGCCCTCGTATCAAACCTTGATGGGACGCGGCCACTCTAAGCCGTCGCCTAACTAATCCAGCGTGCGCCTGAAACGCTTGATGGCAATCGCCATAGCGACAAGCATCAGCGCAAACAATGCAAGCGTGTCATACCGCAGGTCCGACAGCACCGCGCCCTTGAGCATGATGGCGCGCACGATACGCATGTAATGGGTCAACGGCAGACATTCGCCAATATACTGCGCCCACTTGGGCATGCCGGCGAAGGGAAACATGAATCCCGACAGCAGGATGTTCGGCAGGAAAAACATGATCGACATCTGCATCGCCTGAAGCTGGTTCTGCGCGATGGTCGAGAATGTGTAGCCGATAGCGAGGTTCGCCGTGATGAACAGCGTGCTCAGTGCGGCCAGTAACAGCAAGCTGCCAAAAATCGGAACGCCGAATAGAAGTATTCCGATGGCGACAATGATCGCGGCCTGGAGAAACCCGACAAGAATATAAGGGATGATCTTGCCAAGCATGATCTCGAACGGCGTGATCGGCATGGCGAGCAGGCTTTCCATGGTGCCGCGCTCGATCTCGCGCGTCACTGACAGCGCCGTGAAAATCAGCATGGTCATGGTCAGGATGGTGCCGATCAGGCCTGGCACGATGTTCAATGCCGTGTTAGCCGCCGGATTATAGCGTGCGTGCGTGCGGAACTCGAACAGCGGCCCGCCCGGCATCGGCAATCCGCGCTCATTCTGCAACGCGATCTGCGCGACCTGATTAAGCGCGGTCAACGCAGAGCCCGCCGCGACCGGATCGGTTGCGTCGGCGACCACCAGCATCGCCGGCTTGTCGCCGCGGCGTACCGCGCGTTCAAAGCCCGCAGGAATTTCGATACCGAACAACACGTCGCCGGACTTCAAGAGCTGATCGAACTCATCCTCCGTGATGACGACCCGTGTCACCTTGAAATACTGCGTGTTCTCCATCGCTTTCAGGATTGTGCGGCCGATATCGGTCTGCTCCTGCAGCAGCACCGCCGTGGGCATGTTCCGCGGCGTGGTGTTGATCGCATAGCCAAACAACAAGAGCTGGATCAGCGGCACCATCACAATCATGACGAACGAGACACGATCACGCTTGAGCTGGATGAACTCCTTGATCAGCATCGCCTGGGTGCGGCGCCAGAAGCCGTGCCAGCGGAATCGGCTCGGCCCGCTCACAGTGTGGTCTCCTTCTGCGGAGCGGGTTCTTTCTGGAAGTTATCTTTCGCGCGGCTCATCAATTCGATGAACACATCTTCGAGCGATGGCTCGGACTCATGCCAGTGCAAAGCTGCATCTTCGCGATAGGGCCTGATCGTGGTGTCCAGCGCCGCGTGATCCCGCCCCGACACATGCAAGCTGGTGCCGAACGGCGCCACCATATCGACGCCGGGCTTGCCCATGAGTTTGCCGGACAGTTCAGTGAGATTATCGCCCGTCACGGTGTAAGTTTTCAGCTTTGACGCATCGATTACCTCATCGACGGTGCCGTGCGCCAGCAATTCGCCGTAGGCAATGTATGCGATCTCGTGACAGCGCTCCGCCTCGTCCATGTAATGCGTCGAGACCAGCACCGTCAGGCCGTCGGCCGCCATGGCGTGAATCTCGTTCCAGAAATCACGCCGCGCCTTGGGATCGACACCTGCCGTCGGCTCGTCGAGCAGCAGCAGCTTCGGGTTCGGAAGCGTGCAAGCGCCAAGCGCCAAACGCTGCTTCCAGCCGCCGGACAATTCGCCGGCGAGCTGATCCTCGCGGCCATGAAGGCCGAGACGCTGCACCATGTCCTGCGCGGCCTTCCTGGGATTATCGACGCCATAGATGCGCGCGACCAGTTCGAGATTCTCACGCACGGTCAGATCCTGATAGAGGCTGAATTTCTGCGTCATGTAGCCGACCTGACGCTTGATCTCGTCCGCCTGCGTCAGGATGTCAAAGCCCAGCGTGGTGCCGTGGCCGCTGTCCGGTGTCAGCAGGCCGCACAACATGCGGATCGTTGTGGTTTTGCCGGAACCGTTGGGGCCGAGGAAGCCGCAGATCGTGCCGCGCTTCACTTTCATGGAGAGGTCACGCACGACGACACGGCCATCGAAGGACTTGGTCAGCCCTTCGACATCGATCACCGTTTCAGCATCGGCATTCATTTGCCGGGTTCTTTCGCGGCAACCGCAATATCGACCGGCTGGCCGAGACGCAGCTTCTCCGGCTGGTCCGGCAATGCCTCGATCAGGAACACCAGCTTCTTGCGTTCATCGAGGCTGTAGATCACCGGCGGCGTGAACTCGGCGGTCTTGGAAATAAAGCTGACCTTGGCCGTGATGCCATCCGCACAGCCGTCACAGCGCACCGAAATGCGGTCGCCATAGGAAATCGTCGGCAACCTGGCTTCCGGCAGGAAAAAACGCACCTTGAGATTGCCCGGCGTCAGCACGGCCAGCACCGGCCTTCCCGCCGGCACCATCTCGCCCGGACGGTAATAGACCTGCTGCACCGTTCCCGTCACCGGACTGACAACGTTGCGCCGTCCCAGCCGCGTCTGCGCGGAATTCAGCCGCGCTTCCGCGACACGCAAATCCGATTGTGCATTGTCGTAGTCGCGTTGCGTGCCGGATCCCGTTTTTGCGAGTTGCTGCGCGCGTTCAAACGTCAGTTTCGCATTGTTCAGCGTCGCGGCGTTGAGGTTGACGTCCGCCTTCTGCAATTCGCTATCGAGCGTCGCTACCGGCGTGCCGCCGGCGATAGCATCGCCTTCGCGCACAGCCAGTGTTTCGACCCGCCCGGCTTCGTCAGGCGCAACAAAGATGAGATTGGCCTCGATCCATCCCTGATAGACCACAGGTTTGTCGTTGCAGGCCGCCAGCGCCAGCAGCGCGAACAGCGGCGCAATCATGCGCGCGACAGGTTTCATGGCGCAGGCTCCTTGCCGAACAGGAAGTCGAGATGCGCCCGCATCAGAGCGGCGACATCGACAGGGGCGAAGCGGTCGAACAGCCCGCGCCAGACAATCGCGAAGATAACCGGCGTGACGAGCAACTGCGGAAACTGCAGCAGCCGTTCGTCCTTCAACTCGCCTTTCGCCATCGCCCGCTGCAGCAGGCCACGCATGGCAGTCAGCGCGCGTTCGACGACGTTTTTGTAGTAGAACTCGGCAAGCGCGGGAAAGCGCGGGCCTTCGTTCATCATGAGACGGATAACATCGCCGCGGCGTGTGCCGTAAACTTCGCGCACGAAGACATCGATGAGATTTTCCAGCACGGCGCGGATCGGTACGTCCGGCGGCGGCGTGACTTCAACGACCGCGACCACCGGCACGATCATGGTGCGGACGATGTCCTGAAACAGCGCTTCCTTGTCGGCGAAGTAGAGATAGATAGTGCCCTTGGCGACCCCTGCCCGTACCGCCACGTCGTCGAGGCGCGCCGCCGCAAACCCGCGCGCAGAAAATTCGTCGAGTGCGGCTGACAGGATCGCTTCGCGCCGGGCCGCGGCTTTTCGCGCGCGTGCCGGAATTGCGGACGCGGCAGCCTGCGGCACTGCGCCGGGCGCAGCTTTGGACGCCGCATCGGACATCGCCGGGTGTTTCGTCTTTGCCTGTCGGGTAGAAGGCTTGGCCATCATCGACTCATTTATGACTGACTAGTCAGTCATAAATACCATACTTGAGGATCACCGCAAGGCTGAAAGCAACCGGAAATGGAAAAGGCGAAAGCCAACGGCGGCGTGCAGGAGAGCAACGCCGCAGCAGGCAAACCGTTCAAATTTATGGGAAATCTGGAAGAACGAGACCGGGCGGCAGAAGCGGCATCAAATTGGTCGCGCGCGGTTCGGGATTAGACCGGCATCAGCCCTTGGCGTCGCAGGCCCAGGCACGGATCACGCAGTCCTTGCCGCCGTACTTGTAGCAATAGCGCAGCGCGGTGTTTTCCGCCTGCCCCAGCCGCTTGGCGACCGCATAGCCGTGCGGGCCGCAGGCGTTACGCCCGTCGATGGCAAACGCGACACAACTGCGCTGGATCGTGGCGACGACATTGCAGCTGGTGCCCGTGCACTTCGCAACCGCAGCCGAGCGCGCTTCCTCGACATCGCTGTAGTCATAGGCAAAGCCATAGGCGGCGCAATTGCCGACAGCCATGGCGCCGGCAGCGTGAACGCCGCCCGCAGGCATGATGAAAAAACCGAATACCGCAACCAGCGCACTGACGCGCCGCAGGCGGTTCACGACAGCCGTCATGAGCCCATCCCCCGATGATGGTAAGAAGTTAGCGCCAGAATGGTTGCCAGAGAGTGAAAACGCCTCAGCGCGCGTATTCCGCCTGCACGGCAGCGAGCGCATCCGGTGTATCGACATCGGCGAAAGCCGCCTGCCCCGTCACCGGCACTTCGACCACGGCTTCCGGATAGCTGGCGATCAGGTGGCGCGCGCCGACATCGCCATCGAGCGTTGCCAGTTCGGCGAAAAACCGCCGCGACCATACCACCGGATTGCCGCGCTTGCCCTCGATGGTCGGGATCACGACCAGTGCACTGCGTTCGGGATCGAAGGCGGCAATCAGCTTGTCGAGCAGCACGCTATCGACCTGCGGCATATCGCCCAGACAGACGATGACGCCATCGGCATCGGCGGGCGCTGCCGCGATGCCGGCCTTGACCGAGGTCGAAAGCCCTTCGGCGAAATCCGGGTTGTGAACGAACTTCACCGGCAGGCCGGCCAATGCGGCTTCGACTTTCTCGCGCTGATGGCCGGTGACGACCGTGACGGGCGTGGCCTTTGAGGCAAGCGCAGACTCAACCGCAATCCGCACCATCGAACGGCCGCCGACTTCGGCGAGCAACTTGTTCGGCCCGCCCATGCGGGTCGAGCGGCCGGCCGCAAGTACAATGGCGGCGATGTTGCGGCCGGTCGCCTTGTCGGGCGTGCGGGGCTGCGGCCGCGTCACGATTTCCATCAGCAGACCACCGACACCCATGCCCATGATGTCGTGACGCGTCACCGGCAGACCGCACAGCAGGCGCGCCAGCACCCAGTCGAAACCGTTTTCCTTCGGCGAACGCGCACAGCCCGGCGCGCCCAGCACGGGATGCCCGCTGGCGGAACCGATCAACATCAGATTGCCGGGATCGACCGGCATGCCGAAATGTTCGACCTTGCCGCCAATAGCCTCGACCGCGGCGGGAATAACATCGCGCTTGTCGGCGATGGCGGAAGCACCGAACACCACGACCAGCTCGGCGCCGGCCTTCAGAACTTCGTCGAGTGCCCTGGCCAATGCTTCGGCTTCATGCGGCACGCGTTTTTCGGCGATGATCTTGGCGCCGGCGGGCGCGAGACGGTCCGCCGTCACCCGCAGCGTCTTCTCGATCACCTTGTCGGCAAGGCCCGGCAGCACGGTCGAGATGATGCCGACTTTCTTGATCGTGTAAGGCGCAACGCGCACCAGCGGCTTTGCCTTGCGCGCCACATCGACGGCGGCATCGCGCGCGGCGCTACCCAGCGCAAACGGAATGATCTTGACGGTCGCAACCATCTTACCCGGCACCACCGGAGCGAACGCTTCAAGCGTCGCCAGCGTGATATCGGGATCGACTTCGTTGAGCACGTCTATGTTCAAACGGTCAACAGCCAGCACGCCGCCCACTTCCGCGAAAAGATTCGAGCGGCCGGTGAAAGCGGCTTCGACGCGCACGCCGTCGCCCGCAACAGCCTTGGCAATGTCGCCCGCAGCTTCATCCTCCGACACATCGCCCGGCTCCAGTCGTGCGATGGTGATGGATGGAATCTGCGCGGCGTTCAGTGCCGCAATCTCGCTGCTGCCGATCATCGTGCCTTTCTTGAGCACAAGCCCGTCCTTGCGGATCGAATGAACGACGATCCCGCCTTCGGCCTGTGCTGGGGGAAAGGCGCCGAACTTCACGGCTGCTTCTCCGGCGGCAGACGTAGCCGCGCGGTGATCTCGCCCATGATCGACACCGCGATTTCCGGCGGCGAGATCGCGCCAATGTTAAGACCAATCGGCGCATGGATACGCGCAAGCTGATTGTCGCCGATGCCAAGCGCCTTCATGCGCTCAAGGCGGCGGCCATGGGTTTTGCGCGAGCCAAGCGCACCGATGTAGAAACAATCGCGCTCCAGCGCATGCACCAGCGCCGGATCGTCGATCTTGGGATCATGCGTCACCAGCACGAACGCCGTGTATTTATCGACATTCAGCGGCGGCAGCGCGACCTCGGGCCATTCCGCAATCAGCTTCACGTTTGGAAACCGCTCGGGCGACGCGAACGCCGTGCGCGGATCGATGATCGTCACGTCGTAGTCGAGCAGCTTGGCAATCGGCGCCAGCGCCTGGCTGATGTGAACTGCGCCAATCACAATCAGGCGCGGCGGCGGCACGTGCACGGTGAGGAAGACATTACCTTGCGGCGTTTCTTCCATGCCGCTTTTGCCCATGCGCAGGTATTTTTCGAGCGTCTCGCGCAGCGGATCTTTTGCAACGTCCGCGCCCTTGACGAAACGCTGGATGCCCGTCGCCGTATCCGTCACGACAATCGCGGCGCGCCGCGCCGCGCGCTCTTCGTTCAGGGCCTTGAGGATTTCAATGTTCATAAGAGACTAATCGATCTTCTCGACATACACGCGGATGGTCCCGCCGCACGATAGGCCGACCTTCCACGCCGTTTCGTCGGCAACGCCGAATTCGAGCGTCTTGGGCTTGCCGCTTTCGATCACGTCGATGGCCTCGGACACTACTGCGCCTTCGACGCAGCCACCCGACACGCTGCCGAGAAAATTGCCCTGATCGTCGATCACCAGGTTGGAGCCAACCGGCCGGGGCGCCGAGCCCCAGGTCTGCACCACGGTGGCGAGCGCCACGCCGCGACCGGCCTTGCGCCAGTCTTCAGCGGCCTTGAGAATGTCGTCAGTGCCCGCGAGCATGGAGCCCTCCGTCGTTATATCCGGCTGTATAGTACGCTATTCCCAATATGGTAAGCCAAAACCCGTTCGGCAACGCTGCCCCACGCGAAGACAACGTTCAGGCCGCCTCGCCGGCCATATCCTTGCCGGTCCACGCCTTGCTTTCGAAGTGCCGGCTGCCCGCCGACGACAGCGAACGGCAGAGGCCGTCCAGCGAGTCGAGGTTATGGATCGGCCGGAACTCATCGACATGCGGCAATATCTGCTGGATGCCCTTGGCCTTGGCCTCGAAGCCCTCATAACGCAGCAGCGGATTAAGCCAGATCAGACGGCGGCACGAGCGGTGCAAGCGGTCGATTTCGAACGCCAGACGGTCATCGGGATCGCGCTCCAGACCGTCGGTAATGAGCAACACGATGGCGCCTTGGGTCAGCACGCGCCGCGCCCATTTCTTGTTGAATTCCGCAAGCGACGTCGCGATACGGGTGCCGCCCGACCAGTCCATCACACTTGCCGTACAGGCGGCGAGCGCCTCATCCGGATCTTTCGATTTCAGCGCACGCGTCACATTGGTCAGCCGCGTGCCGAACAGGAACGAATGCACGCGCTTCCTGTGATCCGTCACCGCATGGAGAAAATGCAGGAACAGCCGCGTGTAGTCCGTCATCGAACCGGAAATATCCAGCAGCGCCACTACCGGCGGCATCCTCGTTTTCGGCCCCATGTATTTCAGATCGATGAAATCGCCACCGCTCTTCATGCTGGCACGCAAGGTGCGGCGCATGTCGATGATATGGCCATGGCGGTCTGGCCGAAGGCGGCGCGTCTTTACTTCATCGAGCGGCAACACCAGTTTCTGGATCGCGCGCTTGGCGGCCTCGACTTCCGCCGCGCTCATCTGCGCGAAATCCTTTTTCTGCAAGACTTCCTGATCCGACACGGTCTGGCTCATGTCGATCTCGAGTTCCTGCACCTCACGCTGCAGCTTCTCGCCAAGCCCCTGCATCAGGGCGTCCTGGACACGCTGCAAGGCCTGCTTGTCCGGCGCGGGCGGACCGGCATCGACCTGCGGCAGGGTCATGCCCATCAACTGTTCGAGATAGTTACGGCGCTTGAAGAAAATCCGGAACGCCTGATCGAACAGGATCGACTGTTCATGCCGCTTCACAAAGATCGCGTGCAGGGTCCAGTAGAAATCGTCGCGGCTGCCGATATGCGCCGCCGTCACCGCCGACAACGCATCCAGCACCGAACCGGGCCCAAGCGGAATTCCCGCGACCCGCAACGCGCGCGCGAAGTAGACGATGTTTTCGGCAAGACGCCCGGCGGTCTCGGTTGTCACCGCGTTACTCCGCTGCCCGCAGCTCCGCACGCACCTGATTGAGAAGCTCGCCCGCCTTCGAACCTTCGATGCGCACGATGTCGTCCTGGTATTTCAACAGCACGCCAAGCGTATCGGACACCGTTGCCGGATCGAGCGCCACGCTGTCGAGTTCGGAGAGCGCCGTCGCCCAGTCAAGCGTTTCGGCAACGCCCGGCGACTTGAACAGGTCTTCCTTGCGCAGCGCCTGCACGAAATGAACGATCTCCTGCGACAGCCGTTTGCCGACGCCCGGCACCTTGGCTTGCAGGATTTTCATTTCGCGCTCAGCCGTCGGATAGCCGACCCAGTGATAGAGGCAACGCCGCTTGAGCGCGTCGTGAATTTCGCGCGTACGGTTTGAAGTGATGATGACCATTGGCGCATGCGCCGCCTTCACCGTGCCAAGCTCGGGAATCGTGATCTGATATTCGGACAGCACTTCGAGGAGGAACGCTTCGAACGCTTCGTCGGTGCGGTCGAGTTCGTCGATCAGCAGCACCGGCGCGCCAGCGGGATCGGGTTCGAGCGCCTGCAACAGCGGCCGCTTGATGAGATATTGTTCGGAGAACACGTCCTTGGTCAGACCTGCGCGATCAACCGCACCGCCTGCTTCCGCAAGCCGGATTGCGATCATCTGCGCGGCGTAATTCCATTCGTAGACCGCCGCCGCAACGTCGAGCCCTTCATAGCATTGCAGGCGGATGAGTTTGCGGCCGAGCGTCTGGCTCAGCACCTTGGCGATCTCGGTCTTGCCGACGCCGGCCTCGCCTTCGAGGAACAGCGGCCGCCCCATCTTGAGCGCCAGAAACAGCACGGTCGCCAGCGAGCGGTCGCCGACATAGTTGCCGCCGGACAGCAGTTCGAGGGTACCGTCGATGGAGGTCGGCATTGCGGCCGGTTTTTTGGATATCGTCACAGATCAACTCCGTGCCCTGAAGGAACCGGGCCATTACCAAATATATAAGCCGGTTTGCGCCGACTTCAAAACCTTGGGAACGCACGGCAGATGTGCCGCGAAAGGCCCGCTTTCAAAGAACAGGCCCCCGGAGGATACCCCCGGAGGCCTGAAACACGGCAGAAAATGTCGGCAGATTACTTGTCGGCGGCTTCAAGCGCCCGCTTGGCGCAAACGCCGATCAGGTGGGCGCGATATTCAGCCGAGCCGTGGATGTCGCCCGCGAGGCCATTGGCCGGGACGGTCAGGCCATCCAGCGACTTCGGCGAAAACCGCTTCTTGAGCGCCTCTTCGAACGAGGTCACGCGGAACACGCCGCTGCCGCCGGCGCCGGTGACGGCAACGCGGATTTCCGACGGACGCTTGGCGACGAACACGCCGACAAGGGCGAAGCGCGAAGCCTGGTTGCGGAACTTGTAGTAGCCGGCCTTCTTGGCAACCGGGAAGCTGATCTTGGTGATGATCTCGTCGCCTTCGAGCGCGGTTTCGAACAGGCCCTTGAAGAATTCATCGGCCGCGATCTTGCGCTTGGTCGTGATGATCGTTGCGCCGAGGCCAAGGCATGCCGCCGGATAGTCGGCGTTCGGATCGTTGTTGGCGACCGAGCCGCCAATGGTGCCGCGATGGCGCACGGCCGGATCGCCGATCAGGCCGGCGAGATAGGCAAGCGCCGGGATGTTCTGCTGCACGATGGGCGAATTGGCGACTTCGGCATGACGCGCCATGGCGCCGATGACGACCGAACGGCCCTTGAGTTCGATATCCGCGATACCCTCGATCATGTTGAGATCGACGATGTTGGCGGGCGATGCGAGGCGCTGCTTCATGGTCGGCAGCAGGGTCTGGCCGCCGGCCAGCAGCTTCGGATCGTCGAGGCTGCCGAGCAAGTTGGTCGCCTGGCGCAGGCCGCTCGCGCGATTGTAGGTGAAAGCGTACATGGAATTTGCTCCTGAACTTGCAGCGCTACGGAAGGGCTACTCGGCGGCCTGTGTGGCTCCGCCGGCCTTACCCATGTTCTTGGCACCCGCGCCAATGGCTTTGACAATGTTGTGATAGCCGGTGCAGCGGCAGATGTTGCCTTCCAGCTCTTCGCGGATCGTATGCTCTTCGAGGTTGTTGCCCTTGCGGTTCACGATATCGACCGCGGTCATGATCATGCCGGGCGTACAGAAGCCGCACTGCAGACCATGGTGTTCGCGGAAGGCCTCCTGCATCGGGTGCAGCTGCGTGCCGTTGGCGAGACCTTCGATGGTGGTGATTTCAGCGCCGTCAAAGCCGAGTGCGAGGGCGGTGCAGGACTTCACGGCCTTACCATTGACGTGCACGACGCAAGCGCCGCACTGCGAGGTGTCGCAGCCGACGTGGGTGCCGGTCAGCCGGAGGTTTTCGCGAAAGAACTGGACCAGGAGCGTGCGCGGGTCGACGTCCGCCTTCACCAGTTTCCCGTTAACAGTCATGGATACGGTGGGCATGATCTTCCCTCTCTTAACTCAGGCTTACAGCCCGATATTGCACGGCGGCCGGACCCCTCCGACCGTCTGATGACGAATTTCTTGCGTTTTCGTCAGTTTAGAACCTTCCAAGTCTTGCCCGGCGGGGAACGCGGGGTCAAGAGACTTGGAGGTATACCCGCAGCAGGGTGCATCTGAGGCATACCAGTAGACCAGCCGGATGCCGTTGCGGCAGCCGGCCTTGAGTGGGCCGATTTTAGGCCGGTTTATTCACAGCTGCGGCGAACTTCACAAAGAAATCGTCGGCCATTTTCTTGGCTGCGCCAGCGATGAGACGCTGGCCAAGCTGCGCCAGTTTGCCGCCGATCTGGGCTTCCACGTCGTACTTCAGCAGCGTGCCGCCATCCTTGTCGGACAGATTGACCGAGGCGCCGCCCTTGGCGAAACCGGCCACGCCGCCCTCGCCTTCGCCGCTGATCTTGTAGCCGTTCGGCGGATCGAAATCGGAGAGCGTGACCTTGCCCTTCCAGCGCGCCTTCACCGGGCCGATCTTCATGACCGAGATGGCCTGAAATTCCGTGTCCGAGATTTTCTCGAGCATCTCGCAGCCCGGCACGCAGGCTTTCAGGATTTCAGTGTCGTTGAGCGCCTGGTAGACGGTCTCGCGGGACGCGTTGATCTGCACTTCGCCCGACATGGTCAAAGCCATGAGTTCTGCTCCAAATTTTACTGAAAAGTAGCTTGGTTGACGCCCACCTTAGCAGGCAGTTCGCGTGTGACATAGGTGTCGAGGGGCAAAACAGCAATTCCCTCGACGATTGGCAGCGTAGATGGCGGGAATTCCTGCCGGATTTCGCCCGCGGCTTCCCCGACCCGGTCGAGAAACTTCTCAAGGTTTTTCATCGCCCCGGTCGGCAGATCGTGCAGCACCATCAACGGCCAGTTGGCGAGCGTATCCCACTGCGCATGGCATTGCGCCATCGCGGTATCGACCCAGCCATCGGGATTGTCCCAGTCGCGCGGAATCGCGTTCCACAGCACACAGGTGTAGCGGTGACGCATCAGATAATCGACGACGCTGGTTTTCATCAACCGCTTGTCGAGATTGCCGCCGCCACCGAACGGACGAAACAGCTTCACCGGCTGCGCGAGATCGCCGATCACTTGCTCGGTGCGGCCAATTTCGCGCTCCGCAGTGTCAGGCTCGTCGTCACGCAGGCCGAGCGGAACCGAGTGCGTATAGCTGTGATTGGCAATCCAGTGGCCTTCGGACCTGGCGCGTTCGGCGAGCTTGCGGCATTCCGGCCGCGCCAGCTTTTCGCCGATCACGAAGAACGTCGTCTTGATGTTACGCCGCGCGAGGATGTCCAGCACCTTGGGCGTCACGTCCGGCTCGGGGCCGTTGTCGAAGCTGAGAGTCAAATCGAACATGGCGTGACAAGTCATATTTGGGCCGCAGCGGCAACCCGCGCGGACGGTGGATCAGGGAGGTCCAAATTCATGCCGGTGATACAGTCAGGCGGTTGCCCAATCAATGTCACCATTGATGGCGACGAACGTGCGCCGGTTCTTATTCTCTCCAACTCCCTCGGCACTGACTTGGGGATGTGGGAGCCGCAGGTTGCGCCGTTCGCCAGGCACTTCCGGCTGGTACGCTACGACCGCCGCGGCCATGGCAAGTCCGGCTTTACCGCGCCACCCTATTCCATGGAACAACTTGGCCGCGACGTCCTTGCGATCATGGACGGACTGAGCATCAAGAAAGCCAGTTGGTGCGGCCTTTCGATGGGCGGCATGGTCGGACAGTGGCTCGGCGCCAGGGCGCCGGAGCGTTTCGACCGGCTCGTCCTGTGCAACACATCCTGTTTCTATCCCGACAAGGATGCGTGGAACGAGCGCATGGCCGTGGTGGAGAAGGACGGCGTCGCTGCAGTCGCAGCCGGTGTCGCTGGCCGATGGTTCACACAGGGATTCATCGCACGCGAGCCCGCGCAGGTCGCGCGCCTGCAAAAGATGGTCGAACAAACCTCGCTCGGCGGTTATCTCGGCTGCTGCGATGCCATCCGCGCGATGGATCACCGCGAGCTTTTGGGAAAGATCAAGGCGCCAACGCTCATCATCGCCGGCAAGCACGATGTCGCAACGCCGGTGACGAGCGCGGAATTCATCCGTGACAATATTCCCGGCTCGAAAATGACGATCCTCGACGCCGCGCATATTTCAAACATCGAGCAAGCCGACAGGTTCACCGCCGAAGTGCTGGGCTTCCTCAATCAGAAGTGAAATCACCATGGACGAGAACGAACGCCGCGAACGCGGCATGGCGAAACGGCGCAAGGTCGCGGGCAACGCTTATGTCGACCGCGCCCAGGTCAACAAGACCGCTTTCACCGCAGAATTTCAGGACCTCATCACGCGCTACGCCTGGGGCGAGATCTGGACGCGCCCGCAGTTCGACGAGCGCACGCGCCGCATCCTTGTGATCGGCACCCTGATGGCGCTCGACAAATGGGAAGAGTTTTTGATGCACGTCAGCGCCGCGCTCGGCGAAGGCGGCTTCACGCCGGACGACATCAAGGAAATCATCTTGCAGCAGGCGGTCTATTGCGGCGTGCCGTCGGCCAATACCGCGTTCCGGCTGGCGAGCGAAGTGGTGAGCGAGCACGAGGCCAAAGGTTGAAGGCTCACCCCCCGCCCTGCGCGCGGAAGTCCTGTGGCGTCGAGCCGGTCTGCTTGCGAAAGAAACGCGCGAAGTGCGACGGGTCCGAGAACGAGAGATCATAGGCGATCTCGTGGATCGGCTGCGCGGTGAACACCAGCTGCCGCTTGGCCTCGGTCAGCACCCTTTGCCGGATGAGATGGCCAGCTGTCACGCCGGTTGCACGTTTGACGTGATCGTTGAGCCGATCCGGCGTCATCGCGAGTTTGTCGGCGTAGAAATTCAACAGCCGCTGCTTGCGGAAATGTTCCTCGACGACGCGGCGCAACGCCTCAACCGTCGGATCGGCCGCGGTCAATGTCATGGTTCCCGTGCGCGCGCGGCTCGCGGCAAGCCGCGCAATCTCGATGGCGACCAGCGCGAGATAGCCTCGCATGGCGAGCTTGTAGCCGTCACGCGCGAGAAAACTCTCTTCCTGCAATGACGCGCACAGTGTCCGCACACGTTCAAGTTCAGGCGCGCCGAGTTCGACAACGGGTTCGACGGCGAGCGCGCGCAAACGGTCCAGCGCGCTGTCTGCGCGGGTGCCAAGTCCGCGCGCTTCTTCCTCGGTGAAACTAAGGACAAAGCCTTCCGTCACATCGGGGCGAAAGCGATAGCCATGCGCGACCGTTGCCGGCACCAGAATGGCGCATGGCGCTTCGAGCGCGAGCGTCGCCGCCTCGAAACTCATTTCGCCGCCGCCCTGGGCGATCACCACCAACTGAAACAGGTTGCGGTGGCGGTGTGCACGGATCGTCCAGTCGTGACGCGCCGAGCGCGACGAGATCGTTTCGATGTGAATGAAGTCAAATGCCTGATCGTCCGGCGGATCGCCGTACAGATGGAAAAGCGGCAATGCGGTTGCGGCTGAAACGGCAGGCATGTTCCAAGTCTATGCCGCGCGGCAGGCAGAGTAAAAGCGCAGCTTGCGCACGCGGAAAACTTTTACCCGCCAAATTGCACTGCAAAAAAGAAGCCCCCGCCGAAGCGGAGGCCCTTTTTTCACCGAAAGGCTTGGCTGCAGTTAGCGGCTCTGGCCGCCGGTGCCGCGCTGGGCACCCTGCTGCCCGCCTTGCTTGTTCTGGTCGTTGCCCTGCTGCTGCTGGCCAGGCTTGCTCTGCCCGCCCTGCTGCTGCTGTTGGCCGGGCTTCTGCTGGCCACCCTGCTGGTTCTGCTGGTCTTGATTGTTCTGGTTGTTCTGCTGAGTCATCGTTTCTCTCCGATTGCCCTGCCCCATCACACCTAAATCCTAACTCCCGATTTTGTTCACGGGGAGGCGCAATCGCGACATTCACGCCGCACGTTTTGTTGCTCGGCAAGAATCCATTACCGCCGCCGTATTG
Organism: Hyphomicrobiaceae bacterium; assembly: GCA_947472885.1. GTDB lineage: Bacteria > Pseudomonadota > Alphaproteobacteria > Rhizobiales > Xanthobacteraceae > CANJBX01. The sequence continues at coordinate 64,504 of CANJBX010000006.1, read as the reverse complement.
ATTTGATGAAACTATTTTGCGACGGCGGTTTCATGATGCCGCGCGTATCGCAGCGCGACATTAAATCGCGCCTCACACCGACTTGTAGATTCGTCCATGATAGACGAGCGCGGGATCGGCAGGGCCGAGTCGCACCGCCTGCACCACACCGAAGATGACGTTGTGCGTTCCGACCGAATTGATTTCGGTCACGCGGCAATCACACGCGACAATCGCAGACGCCAATGCCGGCGCGCCGGTTGAGAGCTTCATCCAGTCACCGACGTTAAAGCGCTCCGCCAGTTTTGCGCCGGTGCGTCCGGCGAACACGTTGGAAAGCGCCTCGTCGTTGTAGGCGAGCGTATTCACGCAGAACACGCCGTTCGCGGTAAGTACCGGCGTGCCCTGGCTCTTGCGGTTGAGACAGACCAGCAACGTCGGCGGATCGTCCGTGACCGAACACACCGCAGTCGCGGTGAAGCCGGTCTTACCTGCCGGGCCATCGGTGGTGATGACGTGCACCGCCGCGCCGTAGCGGCTCATGGCCTCGCGGAACAGGGGCTGCTCAACCGCCAAGGTCGCAGGGGCCGGTGGGAAAGCCTCGAAGGCCCCCACCATGGCATCGTCAGGTCGTTGATCTCGCCAGTTCATGATTCCCACTGTAACCCCTTTTTGGGCCGGGTGGGCAGAACCAGTGGGCATAGCCGTTATTCCGGCTTTTAGCTGTTGTCATACTTATAGGCGACATCGTCCGGGTTGAGCCACGTCTTGTCCGTCCAGCCGTTTTCGTCGTAGTCGGCCATGCACTTGTCGGCCATGGCGACCATCTGGTCCATCGCCCCCGAACCCTTGGCGTTGAACAGCGCCTGGATGCGGATGTCCTCGTGGTTGCCAGCGTAATTCATCTCATAAAGCTCATGGCGGCCGCCAAACTCGGTGCCGATGGCATCCCACAGCAGCTTCATGATCTTGATGCGCTCGCGGTGGCCGATGCCATTCGAACCCCGCACGTATTGCGCGAGATACTTGTCGATCTCCGGGTTGTGAAAGTCCTTGGCCGACGACGGCAGATAGATCAGCGACGACGCGATGATCTTCTCGACGATTTCCTTGACGCGGCCGTAGGCATCGCCCGCGAACACCCGATAGCTGGCGCCTGACTGCGCGTTCGGCAGCACCGCGTCGCCATGCCACGGCACCGGATTGAGCGCCATCGCATCGGTCATCGCCCAGAACAGGTTACGCCACGCGATGACTTCACCCAGCATGGCCTGATTGCCGCGGAAGTCGTCAGTACCGGCGGCCTTCAGTGCCTTGGCAATGACGCCGACCAGGAAATCCAGCTTCACGGCAAGGCGGGTACAGCCCTGGAACTGAAAACCGTTCACGAAGCCCGAGCGCGGATAGAAGGTCTTGATCTTCTCGATGTCGCGGTGAACCAGCACGTTCTCCCACGGGATCAGCACATTATCGAAAACGAAGATCGCGTCATTCTCGTCAAAACGTGACGACAGCGGGTAATCGAACGGCGTGCCCATCACGCTCGACATCATCTCATAGGATGTACGGCAGAACAGCTTGACGCCCGGCGCGTTCATCGGCGCGATAAACATGACCGCCAGATCGGAATCGTTGATCGGCATGGCGGCGTTTTGACCGAGAAAGTTGTAGTGCGTCAGCGCCGATGAGGTCGCGACCACCTTGGCACCCGACACGTACATGCCGGCGTCGGTTTCCTTCTGGATGGTGATGAACACATCCTTGACCTGCTCGGCCGCCTTGGCGCGGTCGACCGGCGGATTGACGATGGCGTGGTTCATGAACAGGACGTGGTCCTGCGCGTGCTTGTACCAGTGCTTCGCGTTGTCGGCGAACTTGCCGTAGAACTCGGAATGCGCGCCCAGCGTGTTCATCAGCGACGCCTTGTAGTCCGGCGTGCGCCCCATCCAGCCGTAGGACATGCGCGCCCAATGGGCGATAGCGTCGCGCTGGCCGACCAGTTCCTCACGCGAACGGGCGATGCGGAAGAATTTGTGGGTGAAACCGCCGTTACCAGTGTCGGTTGGGCAGGTCAGCACGGCCTGCTGCGCCGGGTCGTGCAGCGCGTCATAGAGCTTGCCAATGGTGCGTGCTGCGTTGCGGAATGCAGGATGGGTGGTCACGTCTTTGACCCGCTCGCCGTAAATATAGACTTCCCGCTCGTCACGGAGGCTTTCGAGATATTCCTTGCCCGTGAATGGCCGTTTCTTGCCGGCAATGATGTTTTCGGGCTTCGATATCGTCATGAGGTCCTCCCGGAGTTCGCCGCTTGGTCAAAAGGCGTGGGCGATTTGCAGTCTTTGTAGCGTGAAAAATGGCTGGCTGCATGCCCGGTCTGAAGACACGGAACCGGGGATCGCTGGCATAAAACGGCGGGCCGCGCCAAGGTTCGATGCGGGGCAGCAGAACCGGCCACAACATTAGGCAGCCCCAGCATTAACTCCGACAACGCCAAAGCATCAGCCGCCGTTGTCGGGCACGAAACGGCACTGTAGAAGGAATCCAGTGATTTGACCGAGGCCGGAGGGGGCGCGGGCTGACGCATGGAAGTTTTCGTCCAACAGCTCATCAACGGCATTACGCTTGGATCGATCTACGGTCTCATCGCCATCGGCTACACGATGGTATTCGGCATCATCGGCATGGTGAACTTCGCCCATGGCGATGTGTTCATGGTGTCGGCCTTTATCGCGCTGATTGCATTCCTCATCGTCACGGCGTGGCTCGGCGTCAGTTCCGTGGTGCTGGCGCTGGCGATTGTGCTGGTGGTCGCCATGCTGCTGACCTCGGTCGCAAGCTGGGCCATCGAGCGTTTCGCCTATCGGCCGCTACGCGGATCGTTTCGGCTTGCGCCGTTGATCTCCGCCATCGGCATGTCGATCTTCCTGTCGAACTTCGTGCAGGTTACGCAGGGGCCGCGCGTCAAGTCGATCCCGCCGCTCGTCACCGGCGAGTTCGTGCTGTTCGGCGAGGCCTATCAGGTCACGCTCTCTTATAAGCAGCTCATCATCTGGATCGTAACCGCGATCCTGCTCGCCGCATTCTGGTACATCGTGAGCAAGACGCCGCTCGGGCGTGCGCAACGCGCCTGCGAGCAGGACCAGAAGATGGCCGCCTTGCTCGGCATCGACGTCGACCGCACCATCGCCATCACCTTCATCATGGGCGCGGCGCTGGCCGCCGTCGCCGGTACGCTCTACCTGATGTATTACGGCGTCGTCTCGTTCGCGGACGGCTTCACGCCCGGCGTCAAGGCATTCACCGCCGCGGTACTTGGCGGCATCGGCTCGCTGCCTGGCGCGGTGATCGGCGGTCTGCTGATCGGGCTCATTGAAACCTTCTGGTCGGCCTATTTCACCACCGACTACAAGGATGTCGCCGCCTTCTCCATTCTGGCCATCACACTGATCTTCCTGCCGCAGGGCATCCTTGGCCGCCCGGACGTCGAGAAGGTCTGATATGGCGGAAGATGCGAAACAACTGCAGCCAGACTACGCCAAGGCGTTGAAGGATGCCGCTTTCGCAGCCCTGATCGCTTTCGCCATCCTGCTGCCCATGGTCGGCTTCAAGACCGTGCAGAACATTCACAACGCGCTGGTCCTCGAGACGCGCTTTAGCTGGCTCGCCGCCTTTGTCGCCATCTTCGCCGCGAGCGGTTTTTTGAATTCGCTTTATCTGGTGCCATGGCGCGAGGCGCGGGCGCGGCAGACCAAGGCACGCGTGCCCGGCAAGATTTCGCAATTCCTGTCACGGCGCTTTGCACCTTTCGCGCTCGGCTTTGTCATCGTCTATCCCGCCATCGCGCTGCTGCTCGCAGGCACCGGCGGCTCGCTGAAGTGGATCGACAATTTCGGCATCCAGATCCTGATCTATGTGATGCTTGGCTTCGGGCTGAACATCGTCGTCGGCCTCGCGGGACTGCTCGACCTTGGCTACGTCGCCTTCTACGCCGTCGGCGCATATTCCTACGCGCTGCTCGCCAAGACCTTCGGCCTTTCGTTTTATGCGCTGCTGCCGCTCGCCGGCATCCTCGCCGCGTTCTGGGGCGTGCTGCTGGGCTTCCCCGTATTGCGATTGCGCGGCGATTATCTTGCCATCGTCACCATGGCGTTTGGCGAAATCATCCGCCTCGTGCTGATCAACTGGATTCCAGTGACGAATGGCTATGCCGGCATCAGCGGTGTGCCGCGGCCGTCGTTCTTCGGCATTCCGTTCAATGCCAGTGACGACGGCTTCGCGGCAACCTTCGGCCTGCCCTTCAGTCCGATCTACCGGACGATCTTTCTCTACTATCTCATCCTCGCGCTTGCGCTGCTCACGGCCTTCGTGACGTTGCGGCTGCGCCGCCTCCCCATCGGCCGCGCCTGGGAGGCGCTCCGCGAAGACGAGATCGCCTGCCGCTCGCTCGGCATCAACACGACCTCGACCAAGCTCACCGCTTTCGCCATCGGCGCGATGTTCGCGGGCTTCGCCGGTTCTTTTTTCGCGGCGCGTCAGGGCTTCATCTCGCCGGAGTCCTTCACCTTCTTTGAATCCGCCACCATCCTCGCCATCGTCGTCCTTGGCGGCATGGGCAGCCAGATCGGCGTCGCCATTGCCGCCGTTGTCATGGTCGGCGGCACGGAAATCCTGCGCGACCTTGATTTCCTCAAGCAGGTATTCGGCCGCGACTTCGACCCCGCGCAATACCGCATGCTGCTGTTCGGCTTTGCCATGGTCGCCATCATGATCTGGAAGCCGCGCGGGCTCGTCTCGACGCGCGAGCCTTCCGTATTCCTGAAAGAGCGCAAGGTCATTTCGCGCGATCTCGTCAAGGAAGGCCACGGATGACGCCGTCCGCCGCTACCTTGCTCGAAGTCGAGCACCTCACCATGCGCTTTGGCGGCCTCACCGCCGTCAACAACCTATCGCTCACCGCGCATTACGGCCACGTCACCGCGCTGATCGGCCCTAACGGCGCCGGCAAGACCACCGTATTCAACTGCATCACCGGATTCTACAAACCCTCCGAAGGCCGCATGGCGCTGCGCCATGAAAGCATGACCGGCGAGAACGTCTCCGCCGCCGACCTCGATCTCCTGACGCGGCGTGGCGAGCGCCACCTGCGCCGGAAGGACCGCGCGCTCTATCTCCTCGAACGCATGCCGGAATATCTCGTCGCGCGGCAGGCGCGGGTTGCGCGCACGTTCCAGAATATCCGCCTGTTCGCCGGCATGACGGTTCTGGAAAACCTGCTGGTGGCGCAGCACAACCCGCTGATGAAAGCGTCGGGCTTTACATTCTTCGGCGTTCTCGGCCTGTCCAGTTACGGCAAGGCGGAACAGGCCGCCATCGAGAAGGCCCAGCGCTGGCTCGCCACCATTGGACTTGCGGATCGCGCCGACGACCCCGCCGGCGAATTGCCTTATGGCGACCAGCGCCGCCTCGAAATCGCACGCGCCATGTGTACCGATCCGGTTTTACTTTGCCTCGACGAACCTGCCGCCGGACTTAATCCGCGCGAGAAGGCCGACCTTGCCGACCTCATCCGTTCGATCCGCGACGGCCACAACACTGCCGTCCTCCTGATCGAACACGACATGTCGCTGGTGATGGAGATTTCCGATCATCTGGTGGTGCTGGATCACGGCGTGAAGATTTCGGAGGGCACCGCAGCCTTCGTGCGCAACGATCCAAAAGTGATCGCCGCCTATCTCGGTGTCGCCGAGAAGGACGTCGCCAAAGTCGAAGCCCGGATTGCTTTGGAGGCCGCACCGTGAGCGAGCCGCTGCTTCGCATTCAGGGCGTTCACACCTATTACGGCAACATCCCTGCCTTGCGCGGCGTCAATCTCGACGTCAACGACGGCGAGATCGTCACATTGATCGGCGCCAACGGCGCCGGCAAGTCCACCCTGATGATGACGATCTTCGGCAATCCGCGCGCGCGCGAAGGCAGCATCACGTTCGGCGGCACCAACATCACCGACCTGCCGACCCACGAAATCGCCCGCCTGCGCATCGCACAGTCGCCGGAAGGCCGGCGGATTTTTCCGCGCATGACCGTGCGTGAAAATCTCCAGATCGGCACCTGCATGACCGACGGCACGCAAACCGCAGACGACCTGGAGCGCATCTTCACATTGCTGCCGCGGCTGAAGGAACGCCTGCACCAGCGCGGCGGCACGCTCTCGGGCGGCGAACAGCAGATGCTTGCCATCGCGCGTGCGCTGATGGGCCGTCCCCGGCTTCTGCTGCTGGACGAGCCTTCGCTGGGCCTTGCGCCGCTGGTCGCACAGCAGGTCTTCGATCTCATCCGCGACCTCAACACGCGCGAAAAGCTCACGGTGTTTCTGGTCGAGCAGAACGCCTATCACGCGCTCTCGCTGGCGCATCGCGGCTATGTGATGGTCAACGGCCTCATTACCCTGTCCGGCACAGGCCGCGAATTGCTCGACAGCGCGGACGTGCGCGCAGCCTATCTCGATGGCGGCAGGAAGGCTTAAAGGGAAGGCTTGAGATGCAGGGCATCCTTTACGAAGAAGCAAGCCTTGGAACATTCCTGCTCGTCACCATCGTCATGGGCGGTGCGGCAGGCTGGCTCTCGGGCCGCGCCATCGCGATCAACTGGCAGCCGCGCTGGACGCTGATCCCGGCCGCCATCGGCTGCGGCGCCGGTATCCGGTTTATCCATTTCGCCCTGTTCGGCGCGACGTTCGTCTCGCCGCAGTATTTCGTAGTGGATACGCTTTTCATTCTCGCCGCGGCCCTCGCAGGCTATCGGTTAACCCGTCAGCGCCAGATGGCGCGGCAATACGGCTTTCTGCGCCCCTGAAAGCCGGCGCGGCACGGCGTCGCAGCCGAGGTCCGGGGCCGAGGACAATAAACCAAAGCCCGAAAATTGAGCCATTAGCCAAGTGACATTTGCCCGATTCCACGATTGAATCAGGTCCGATTGTGGTTGCCTGCGATGACGCTGCGGACCACTTCATGGGAGAACGGCATGACCAAACGCATTGCATTCGCCATTACCCTCGCCACCAGCCTGGTGGTTGCAGGCGCGGCCTCGGCACAGATCAAGTTCGGTGTCGGCGGACCGATCACGGGCGGCAGCGCCGCCTTCGGTGCACAGCTCAAGAACGGCGCCGAACAGGCCATCGCCGACATCAACGCCGCCGGCGGCATCCTCGGCCAGAAACTCACCATCTCGCAGGGCGACGATCGCGCCGATCCGAAGGAAGGCGTCTCCGTCGCCAACAAGTTCGCTGCCGATGGCGTGAAATTCGTCATCGGTCACTTCAACTCCGGCGTCTCCATGCCGGCGTCGGAAGTTTATCAGGAGAACGGCATCCTCCAGATCACGCCCGCCTCCACCAATCCGAAGGTCACGGATCGTGGCATGTGGAACATCTTCCGCACCTGCGGCCGTGACGACCAGCAGGGCACCGTTGCTGGCGAATACATCCTGAAGAAGTTTGCCGGCAAGAAGATTGCCGTCATCCACGACAAGACCACTTACGGTCAGGGCCTTGCGGATGTCGCGCGCGCCACCATCAACAAGGGCGGCCTGAAGGAAGTTCTCTACGAAGGCGTCAACAAGGACGACAAGGATTTCTCGGCGGTCGTCTCCAAGGTGAAGGCCTCGGGCGCGGACCTGATCTACTGGGGCGGCCTGCATGACACCGGCGGTTTGCTGGTGCGGCAGATGCGCGACCAGGGCGTCAGGGCGCCGCTGATGGGCGGCGACGGCATCACCGACGACGAGTTCGCCTCGATTGCCGGTCCCGGCGCTGAAGGCACGCTGATGACCTACGGCCCCGACCCGCGCAAGCGCCCGCAAGCCAAGGACGTGGTCGCGAAGTTCCGTGCCAAGAACTTCGAACCGCAGGCCTACACGCTCTACAGCTACGCCGCCGTGCAGATCATCAAGCAGGCTGCGGAAGCCGCGAAGTCGGTCGATCCCAAGAAGGTCGCGGACATGATGCGCTCGGGCATGAAGTTCTCGACCGTGATCGGTGACATTACCTACGACAAGAAGGGCGACATCACCCGCCTCGATTACGTGATGTACGTCTGGAAGAAGAACGCGCAGGGCAAGATCACCTACGAAGAGCTTGAGTAGTTCTTCTCAATCGCAGAAATGCAAAACCCCCGGAGGAAACTCCGGGGGTTTTTGTTTGGGCAGCTAGCCAATTCCAGCAGTCCTTATAAAGATCACAAAATGATTATTGCCGAACGTGTTTTGAAAAAGAGAAATGCGTCGAAAGACATATCAGTACCCATTCGTATTTTTGCGCCTACGCAAGAGATTGACGCTTGGGCCTGCCACTGGGAAATTCATTGGCCAGATCGCCTCAGAACTGGCGACGCCTTAGGCTTTGACGGAGCTCAAGCTCTAATTCATGCATTTCAAACAGTCGGCTCAGAAATCTACGCAAGCGATGAGCACAAATCGGGACAATTATTTTGGAGTAATTTCCGGCGTGGATACGGCTTCCCCGTTCCCCAAAATATCCGCGATGTTCTTATAGGTGACGACGCTGACTATTTTTGAATGTGGATGATTAAAGGAGGCATAAAGCGACGTACGCACTTCCACGAGTGGCTGCTGTAGCAATTGAGATTGGTTTTATCCGTTCTTCCCCAGCGCCGGGAAAATCTCCAGCAGCCAGAACCCGGCTTCCGACACATAGCCGGTGAGAAACGCGATGCCGGTCAGCACCAGCAACGCGCCCATGGCCTTCTCGACGATTTCGAGGTGACGGCGGAAGCGCGCGATCAGCGCCATCGCCGGCTCGACAGCAAGCGCCGCCAACACGAACGGAATGCCGAGGCCCGCGGAATAGATCGCGAGCATCCCCGCCCCCTGCGCCACCGTGTCGCGCGACGCGGCGACGGCGAGAATGGCCGCGAGGATCGGCCCGATGCAGGGCGTCCATCCGAACGCGAATGCCAGGCCCATCGCATATGCGCCCCACAGACCGACCGGCTTTGCCATCGCCAGCCGTTTCTCGCGCATCAACACCGAAAGCCGAGTGAGGCCGAGGAAATGCAGGCCCATGACGATGATGACGATGCCGGCGACGATGGCGAGCTGCGGCGAATAACGCAGCACGAGGGAGCCGATGGCGCTCGCGCTCGCGCCGAACGCGATGAAAACCGTGGAAAAGCCCGCGACAAAGAGAAGCGAGGCAAACACCGCATCGCGCTTCACGCCCGTGCCCTCTTCGCCCTCGGCGCGGCGGCCGAGCGAGGCACCCGCCAGATAGACGAGATACGGTGGCACCAGCGGCAACACGCAGGGCGACAGAAAGCTCAGGATACCGGCAAACAACGCGGCGGCGATGGAGACATCGGCGTTCATGGCGACTAGATGCGACATGAGGGCGCGGTGCGCAAGCCGCAATCCGCGTACTCGCCGGGACGTGATCGGGCGTGATAGAGTTTGCCGGACACAACAACGCGGGCCAGCATGCCGCAGAACCTCATCACCGATGTCGCGGGTATCCGTGTCGGCCACGCCGACGATGTGAAACTCGCATCTGGCGTCACAGCCGTCGTGTTCGACCGTCCCGTCATTGCCTCTGGCGACATTCGCGGCGGCGGTCCCGGCACGCGCGAAACCGATCTGCTCGATCCCGCCATGACGGTTGAGAAAATCGATGCCATCGTGCTTGCCGGAGGCTCGGCCTTCGGTCTCGACGCAGCTTCAGGCACGCAAGCGTGGCTGCGCGAACAGGGACGCGGCTTTGCCATGCGCGAAGCGTTGGTACCGATCGTGCCGAGCGCGATCCTGTTCGATCTTCTCAATGGCGGCGACAAGAAATGGGGGCGCTATCCACCCTATCGCGAACTTGGTTACACGGCGGCTTTCGCGGCGGATACGGAATTTTCGCTGGGCAGTGTCGGCGCCGGCCTTGGCGCATTGACGCTCAATCTCAAGGGCGGCATGGGTTCGGCCTCCGACAAACTTGGCGATATCACCATCGCAGCGCTTACCGCAGTGAACCCCGCAGGCAGCGTGACGGTTGGCGACAGCGGGCAATTCTGGGCGGCGCCCTTTGAACAGAACAACGAGTTTGGCGGACGCGGTTTTCCACACCACGTTCCTGCCGAAGCGCTGGTGCCGCGCACCAGGGGATCGTCAGCCACGAATACGACGCTCTCGATTGTCGCCACCGATGCAATCCTGACAAAAGCCCAGGCGAGATTTCTTGCCGTGATGGCGCAAGACGGCATCGCCCGGGCGATCTATCCGGTCCATACCCCGCTCGATGGCGATAGCGTATTCACGGTTTCAACCGGCGTACATCGGCTTGGAAACCCGGTGTTCGATCTGATGCGGCTTGGTGCTATTGCCGCCAACGTCGTCGCCCGGTCTGTCGCGCGCGGCGTGTACGAAGCAAGCGCATTGCCGTTTGCCGGAACACAGCCAGCGTACAAGGATAAATTCCGCTAGAAAAATCTTTCAGCGCGGAATGGCGCGGGATCCATGAACGGCGTCGCCTCCGTCATCATTTCCGCCAGCAGCCTTCCCGTCGCGGGGCCAAGCGTCAGCCCCCAATGGCCCTGGCCAATCGCGAGCCACATATTCTGTTGTCCTGGCGCAGGGCCGATTACGGGACGCGAATCCGCAAAACATGGCCTTGCGCCATGCCATGGCTGCGGCTCGACAGGCTGGCCCAGCGGAAACAGCTCGCGCGCGGACGGCAGCACGCGGCCGAACTGCACCGGCGTTGGCGCTGCGTCGCGCGCGGCAAATTCCGCACCTGTTGTCAGCCGGATGCCTTGTTCCATCGGCGTAATGACATAGCCGCGGTCGGCATCGAGTACCGGCCGCGCCAGCGACGCATTGCCGGTGGTGCCGAAATGCCAGTGATAGCCGCGCTTGAGGCCGAACGGAAAACGCAGTCCAAACTGCGGCAGGACATCGTCGGACCACGGCCCGAGCGCGATCACGACCTGGGTGGCATCGACATGACCGGCGTCCGTATCCATCCGCCATCGGCCGTCCGTGCGATGCAGCTTGCGGGCGTCGCCGGTCAGCACAACACCGCCCAGCGCGCTAAACCGCTGCGCGTAAGCCAGCGTAACGGCCAGCGGATTGGAAATACTGGCGACATCCGGCCAGAATACCGACCGGACAAACGCGGACGGCGACAGCGAAGGCTCAAGCGCGTGCGTATCAGCGACGCTCAGCTCGCGATGCGCAATACCGTAGTTCGTCGCAAGTCCGCGTTCGCGCTCGTTTTTTTCAAACGAGCGCTGCTCGCGATAAAGTTTCAGCCAGCCGGTCTTGCGCAGATATTTCGCCGAACCGGATTCCGCCATGATGGCTTCATGTTCCGAAACCGCCTTGGCGAACATCGGCCGCATGACCGCCGCCGTCTCGATAAGTCTTTCCGGCGTCGACCATTTCCGGAACGCCAGCAGCCACGGCGCGACCTGCGGCAGGAACGAGAGATGATAATTCGCCTCCGGCGCCTGCTTGAACGCGACCTTCACGACACGCGCAAGGTCCGGGAATGATTGCGGAAAAACCGTACTGCCTTCGATGATGCCGGCGTTGCCGTAGGACGTGCCATGGCCGGGCTGCGCACGGTCCACCAGCGCGACCGAAAGCCCGCGCTTGGCCAGGTGCAGCGCCACCGAAGTTCCGACAATTCCCGCGCCCAGAACCAGCGCGTCTACCCGTGCCATCATGACTCTCCAGGCGCCAAACATGCGCGGAACAGGTCATATACTGACCAATTCCGGCGTTTGTCAGGGGCTGCGCCGCAAATGCCTGCTCCGCGCAAGGCGGATTAGCGCGGAATAAGGCTTGTCCGGACGTCTTTTGCCTGCGTTGCCGCACGCGGCCCCGCGTGGTACCCGAACAGCGATCCAAGAGAGGAATCCAAGAGGCACCATGACCCGTCCCCTCCTCATCGCCCCGTCCATCCTCGCCGCCGACTTCGCCAGGCTGGGCGAGGAAATCCGCGCCGTCGATGCGGCCGGCGCCGACTGGATGCATCTCGATGTCATGGACGGCCACTTTGTCCCGAACATTTCCTACGGGCCGGATGTCATCAAGGCGATGCGCCCGCACACCAAGAAGTTTTTTGACGCGCATCTGATGATCGCACCGTGCGATCCGTATCTCGAAGCCTTCGCCAAGGCGGGCTGCGACCAGATCACCGTGCACGTCGAGTCCGGCCCGCATGTGCACCGTTCGCTGCAGGCGATCCGCGCGCTCGGCAAGAAGGCCGGCGTCACGCTCAATCCCGGCACGCCGGTCGAGACCCTCGAGAACGTCATCGGCCTCGTCGATCTCGTGCTTGTCATGTCGGTCAATCCGGGTTTCGGCGGACAGAAATTTATCGCGAGCGCAGTCGACAAGATTTCGCGCGTGCGCGCACTGGCGGGCGGACGGCCGATTGATATTGAAGTCGATGGCGGCATCACGCCGGACAACGCGGCGCAGGTCGTGCGCGCCGGCGCTAATGTGCTGGTGGCCGGCTCCGCCGTGTTCAAGGGTGGCACACAGGACGCCTATCGCGCGAATATTTCGGCGATCCGGAATGCCGGGATGATGGCGCGCGGCGAAGCGGCGTAATCATCGTAACCCGGATTGAGCAACGCGAAATCCGGGATAGACTTGCTTCGATAGATTGTTGACCGCTCCCAAAGGAATTTTGGTAGAATACAGGCGATGAACAAGACTGAAGCCGTCAGAAAGCTGCGTACCTACGCTGACGCCCTCAAGGCGCTCGGCGCGACTTCGCTTTACCTGTTTGGCTCTACGGCACGGAACAAGGCCGGCAGCAACAGCGATCTCGATTTGTTTATTGATTATGGCCCACGCAGCAAGTTCAACGCGTTTGACCTGGTGGCAGCCAGGCGGCTGCTGAAAAAAGGCCTTGGTGTCGGAATTGACATCACCACCCGCAAAGGCCTGCACCCTCTTATCCGCGAGAAAATCGAGAGCGAAGCCATACGGGTTTTCTGATGGCTGATCGCACACCATTGCTGCGCATCCACGACATGCTCGAAAGTATCCGTGGAATCGAAAAGGCGATTTCCGGGAAATCGTACCGCGACTACCAGAGATCGTGGCTTCTGCGCTCCGCGATCGAGCGCGGCGTCGAAGTAATTTCAGAAGCCAGCCGCCATCTCGACCGCGAATTGAAATCACAGCACAAGGAAGTACGCTGGAAAGATATTGCCGGCATCGGCAATGTGTTGCGCCATGAATACCAGCGCGTTGACGACACCATTATCTGGCGCGCGGTCAAGGACGATCTTCCGGCCTTAAAGGCGGCGCTGATTTCCCTCAAAGCGTCTTTGGAGGAATAGATCGCAGCCCCGGATGAGTGAAGTGCAATCCGGGAAAGGCCGATCAAATCAGCAGAGTTGTCCCGGATTTCGCTACGCTCAATCCGGGCTACGCTTACTTAAGATCCTTGAGACAGCGCCAAATGGGGAAACGTGATGTCGTGGGTTTGGAACAACGCCGACAAATTGGGAAACCTGTCGCAAGTATTAGTCGCGATGACAGCAATTGGGGCCGTATTTTTCACCTATCTTCAAATTCGATCAGCGACCATCTCACAGCGGGAAGCGACCGCAAAAAATCTATACCGTGAATATCTACTGTTGGCATTCAAACATCCCGAACTCGCCACACCCGAAGACGATACGAAATTGATAGCAAGCGACAAGTATCGTTGGTTCGTCGCAGTATTGTTGAATTGCTGCGATGAAATTCTCGCCGGTGTGGGCCACGATCCGGTCTGGCGAGATGTAATCATTGCAGATCTAGAATATCACTTGCCGTGCTTGAAATCGAAATTTTTCTTGGACAATGACCAAGATAGAGGCTGGAGCTTATATAGCGGTAAGTTAGAATACTTGTTCAACAAGGCATATCCATAACCTATGGCCGAACATGCAGCGAAGCGCGATCCGAAACGATGCTCGACACACCCCGGCGAACTGCCGCGCGAGGACGTGATCCCCGCGACCGGCAAGACCAAGACTGAAATCGCTTCGCTGCTCGGCATTTCACGGCAACACCTCTATGACATTCTGGAAGAGAAGAAGCCGGTATCGCCTTCCGTCGCCGTGCGCCTCGGCAAGCTGTTCGGCGATGGCGCAGGCGTCTGGGTGCGGATGCAGGGTGCTTTCGACACATGGCAGGCCGAGCGCGCATTGGCATCACAGATCAAGAAAATCCCGACCCTGAAGGCCACGGCGGCGTAGCAAGCCTAGCCCGGATTTCGCTGAGGCATCCGGCAAAACTTTCAGCTATCGGAATATTGGGGGCTCCATGCGCAAATACTTGTTCTCGGTTGTTGTCAGTATCGCTGCGGCTATCAACGCTTCGGCGGCAGAGATCAAAGTGCTCTCGACAACAGCAGTCAAAGAGGCACTTACAGAACTCGCACCGCAATTTGAAAAAAGCAGCGGCCACAAGCTGAATATCATCTGGTCCAGCTCATCGATCATTCAGAAGCAGATTCCTGAGGGTGGAAAGTTCGACCTCGTCATCACCACCGCCCCGGACATTGCGAAGTTCATGACGGCTCAATCGGTCGTCGCTGGATCGCGCGTGGATTTTGGCCGCACGGGGGTTGCTGTTGCTGTGAAGGAAGGTGCGCCCAAACCGGATGTGAGCACGTCAGAGAAAATGAAGAAGGCCATTCTGGATGCGAAGTCGATTGTGTATTCGACTGGGCCAAGCGGCCTTTATGTCGAGCGAATGATTGGGGAAATGGGCATCCTCGATCAGGTGAGGCCGAAGATGAAACAGAACCCGCCGGGAGTACGCGTAGCCACTTTTCTCGTGAAGGGCGATGCGGACCTGGGGTTCCAGCAGATGAGCGAGTTCATACATGAACACGGCATCACCATCCTTGGCCAACTGCCCCCGGAAATCCAAAACTGGACAATCTGGTCCACGGGTATTCCGAAGGTTGCAGAACAGCCGGATGCTGCAAAGACGCTCCAGGGTTTCCTCGCAGGTTCTGAACAGGTCTGGAAAGCCAACGGCATCGAACCGCTCTTGAAGTAGCTGAGCAGGCGTAGCCCGGGTTGAGCGCAGCGAAACCCGGGAACAGTCGATCAAATCTGCACGGCCGCCCCGGATTTCGCTGCGCTCAATCCGGGCTACACTCGCTGCACTACTTCGCCTCGACAACCTCGCACAGTGCATACTTCGCCTTGCACGCGTTGCGGCCGTTTCGTGGTGATGAGGTCATCGTGGCCGTTGAACACCTGACAGGAAGGCGCGGCACCCGGTCAGCGAACCTCAAGGCCGGGTAGAGACAGCGCTACTCGGCCTTGATCCCGACGCGCTTCACAGCCTTGCCGAGCCGCTCGTAGTCGTACATCAGCAGCTTGTCGAACTCGGCCTGCGAACCGGCGATCAACTCGACGGCATCGACCTTGGCGCGCTCGACAATCAGCGGGTCTTTCGCGGCTTCGATCATCGCAGCATTGAGCTTGGCAACAATGTCCGCTGGCATGTTTTTCGGCCCGCCAATGCCGAACCACGAGTCGACCGCCACGTCGCCATAGCCAAGCTCAGCCAGCGTCGGCAGATCGGGCAGCGCCTTCACGCGCGCTTTGGTGCCGACGGCGATGCCGCGCACCTGATGCTGCGCGATCGGCGCCAGCGACTGCACCGTGGAGAGAAACGCGAAGTCCAGCAATCCGCCGGTGAGATCGGTCGAGAGCTGCGTGCCGCCGCGATAGGAGACGTTCTTCGCCTTGACGCCGAGCTTTTCGGAAAGCAATGCGCCTTGAAGATGTCCCGGCGAGCCGAGCGCGGGCGAACCGTAGCTCGCGTTGCTGTCCTTGATCTTCAGGAGCGTGACAAATTCTGCAAAATTCTTCGCGGGGCTCGATGGCGGCACCAGCAGCACGCCGGAAGAAACATACATCAGCGAGATGAAGGTGAAATCCTTGACCGGGTCGAATGGCATTTCCTGCATCGCGGGCACAATCGTGTGCATCGCGCCCAGCACCAGCAGCAGCGTGTAGCCATCGGGCGCAGCCTTCGCGACGGTCGATGCGGCAAGTGTTCCCGCCGCGCCGGGCTGGTTCACCACGAGGATGCGCTGGCCGAGATTGCGCCCCATCACCTCGGCGAACAGCCGCGTCATGGTGTCGGGGCCTGAGCCCGGCGGCTGCGCGCAGACGATGGTGATGGGCTTGGCCGGATAAGATTGCGCGAAGGTGCAGGTGAAGCTCGTAAGCAGCGCGAGTGCGCAAACAAAAAATGCCAGAAGCGACGTCAAGAGTTGTGTGCGCACCCCTCCCCCCGCAAAGCGGTGGGGAGGGGTCGGGGGTGGGGGGAAATTTGTGCGAGATGAATTAAGAATGGCCCCCCACCCCGCTCGCTTCGCTCGCGACCCTCCCCGCCGCTCGCAATCGCTCGCAGGAGGAGGGTCAAGCCGTGACGCCGACAGATGTGCGGCCAAAACTTCCGGCGAAATGTCGCGCACGATCAGGCCGCCCGGCTGGTGCGGCCGGCTTTGATCTCGGCTTCGATCTCGCCGATCATCGGCAGCGAGATGATGAAGAACTCCGCCCCGGCTTCGGACACGATCTCGCCGACATGCGCGCCCGGCGGAATATAGAGATACGTGCCTTCATTCTCGGTCTTGCCGCCCTTCCAGGTCTTGCCGCCGTACGTGATCGCGCCTTCGGTAAGATAAAGGATCTCGGCATCCTCCTGCACATGCGCCGGAATTTTCGTGCCGGACGAAAGCCGCGTCAGCCGCATCCCGGAACGCCGCTCGCCGAATGTGCCGAGGTGCTTGTGTTCGACACCCGCCAGCTTGCGGTCGGCAATCCAGCGGAATTTCTGCGGCTTGATGAGGACCGGCCGGTCATAGCGCGCCTCCGGAAATTCCATCTTCTTGCCGGTGATGGCTTCAAAACACGCGGCGTGGGAATCCTTGTTGATCTTGCGGCCGTCCGGGAAAATCCTGGTGTAGACGCCCTTGGCGAAGGTGCCGCCTTCCGCGATCAGGCGCTGGCGCGCGGCGTCGAGTTCTTCATGGGTCAGATACGGAATGCCGCTCGGCCCTTCGAACTGAAGGATAAGCCCGGCTTCCCGTTCGGGTTGAAGCTGCGGACCATAGGCGACGCCTTCCGGGAAATAACCGCATTCGCCCGGCCCCATGTCGCCATCGTCGGACTGGCGCACGCCCTCGAAGGTGATGCGGAACTGGTCGAACGTATGCCGGTGGCGTGGCGTGCCGTAGCCCTTGCCGTGCACGAGCCAGGTGAAATCCATGCGGACGCCGGGAACGCCGGTATAGAGCGGAAAGGTTTTCGCCAGGATCTGCCCTTCGCGGCCAATCGACTGTTCGATCAGCGGCACGTCGGCCACGCTGACGATGGTCACTTCGCGGGTCATCGCTGCCTCCGATTGATATTCGTTATTGGCGACAATGATACAGAATGGACAGGCTTGGGGAAGCGGGCCGCAACGCGGCCTGTCCTGCGATTTGTGCAGGGCGCAGCGCGGGCATCGCGCGGGCATCGCGGCCCCGGCGCAACCGGATGCTTGTCCACCGTGCGAACACCGGCGATAACGGCTTACCCGCGCAGCAAGCTTGCACGGTAAGACAGGCGGGAAGCCGGGATTTCACCCATGACCCCTGTGTTGCCGTTGAAAACTCTCTCGCCCCACCTCGCGCCGCCCGAGCCGGACCTGACGCCGCAGGAAATGATCGCGCGCGCCATCGCGCTGCGCCCGCTGCTGCGCGCCAAACAGGCTGAATGCGAGGCCGGCGGCAAGGTGCCGGACGATGTCAACGACGCGCTGGTGAAGGCCGGTTTTTACCGCATCATGCAGCCGCGGCTGTTCGGCGGTTACGAGTTCGACGCCGTGACGTTCTACAAGGTGATGATGGAAGTGAGCCGCGGCTGTTCGGAGACCGGCTGGGTGCTGGCGCTCACCGCCGGTCATCCCCTGCTCGCCGCATTCTTTTCCAAGGAAGGCCAGCAGGACGTCTACGGCGCCGATGGCGAGTTTCGGTGTCCTGCGGGATTCAACCCGCCCGGCACGGCGGTTGCGGTCGATGGCGGCTACCGCGTCAGCGGAAGCTGGGTATCCGCCTCCGGCATCGACCACGCCACGCATTTCATCACGCAGGCAGGTATTATCGACGATGCCGGACATGTCACCGGCTCGATTTTCGTGATGTTCCAGCGTGGCGAATATTCCACCCTCGACGACTGGCACGTCATGGGGATGCAGGGCACCGGGTCGAAGAGCGTCGTTGCCAAGGACCAGTTCGTGCCGTCGCGGCGCGTGGCGAAGACCAAAGGCGTCGGCCTCGTGACCGCCGTGAGCATTCCCGGCCCGCGTATCCATGACAACGGAATCTATTACGGCCGGATCGGCGCTTTCTTCGCCGCCGAGGGCACCGCCGTCGCGGTCGGGGCGGCGCGTGGCGCGCTCGATCTGTTCGAGGAAGTGTTGCGCACCAAGAAACAGACCCAACGCCCGCAGATGGAGCGCGACAAGGACCCCGAATACCAGGCCCATTATGGCCGCGCGCTGTCGCTCGTTTCGACGGCGGAAGCCGCCCTGCTGCGCCAGGGCGAGGAATACATGGAATATTGCCGCGAGGAGTTTTCCGGCGGTCAGCCGTTCGACCTCGAGCGCGAGCAGCGGCTGTCGATGATCGTGATGCATGCGATCCAGATGGCGTGGGACGCCATCGACATCGTGTTCAGGGCGGCGGGCACGTCGGCCTCGGTGAAACACGGCCAGCCGATCGGGCGCATCTTCCGCAACATCGCGGCGATCCGCACCCACCCGATCCTGCAGCTCGCGCGCGTCGAACTCAACGCCGCCAGGACGCGGTTCGGGATTGTGCCCTGAAGCACCGGCGGCGCAAGGCGAACACGACAGCCGCCTGTCGATAGCGGCAAACGCGGGGTTTGCCTGCGGCGCAGGCCGTGTTACCTGACGGCCTAACCACGCGAGAAACCTCATGATCCCCCGCTATACCCGCCCCGAAATGGCCGCGATCTGGGAGCCGCAGACGCGCCTCAAGATCTGGTTCGAGATCGAGGCCCATGCCGCCGACGCCATGGCGGAACTCGGCACCATCCCGAAGGAAGCCGCCAGGACGATCTGGGCCAAGGGCAAGGACGCGACTTTCAACGTCGAGCGCATCGACGAGATCGAGCGCGAGACCAAGCATGACGTCATCGCGTTCCTCACCCATCTTGCCGAAATCGTCGGGCCGGAAGCGCGTTTCGTCCACCAGGGCATGACCTCTTCGGACATTCTCGACACGACCTTCAATGTGCAGCTCGTGCGCGCCGCCGACATCCTGATCGCCGATGTCGACAAGGTGCTCGCCGCGCTCAAGCGCCGCGCCCTCGAACACAAGATGACGCCGACCATCGGCCGCTCGCACGGCATTCATGCCGAGCCGACGACCTTCGGCGTCAAGCTCGCCTATGCCTATGCGGAATTCTCGCGCGGACGCGAACGCCTCGTCGCGGCGCGCAAGGAAGTCGCCACCTGCGCCATCTCCGGCGCCGTCGGCACCTTCGCGCAGGTCGATCCGCGCGTCGAAGAGCATGTCGCCAAGGCGATGGGTCTTGCGGTCGAGCCAGTCTCGACGCAGGTGATCCCGCGCGACCGCCACGCGGTTTATTTCTCCATGCTCGCGGTCGTTGCCTCGTCGATGGAACGCGTCGCCACCGAAATCCGCCACCTGCAGCGCACCGAAGTTCTGGAAGCCGAGGAATTCTTCTCGGAAGGCCAGAAGGGTTCCTCGGCGATGCCGCACAAGCGCAACCCGGTGCTGACGGAAAACATCACCGGCCTCGCCCGCATGGTGCGCGCCTTTGCGATGCCGGCATTTGAAAATGTCGTGCTGTGGCATGAGCGCGATATTTCTCATTCTTCGGCTGAGCGCATGATCGGGCCTGACGCCACCGTAACGCTCGACTTTGCACTCAATCGCCTCGCCGGCGTGATCGACAAGCTCGTGGTCTATCCAGAGAACATGCAGAAGAACCTCGACCGCCTCGGCGGTCTGGTTCACTCGCAGCGCGTGCTGATCGCGCTGACCCAGCACGGCGTCGCGCGCGAAGATGCCTACCGGCTTGTCCAGCGCAACGCCATGCCGGTATGGCGCGGCGAAGGCGATTTCCTCACGTTGCTGAAGAAAGACCCGGACGTATCCAAGGCGCTCAAGCCGGGTGAAATCGAAGCCTGCTTCGACCTCGACTATCACCTCAAGCACGTCGATACGATTTTCAAGCGGGTGTTTGGAACACCTTAGCAATCCGCAAAGGCTGGCCTGAATGCGGAAGCTGCTCATCGCATTGATTGCGACCACCGCGCTCGTTGCCATGGCGCTGGCGGCGGCGATAGCGTTCGGCACCGCGGCCGCACCGCCCTATCTCGAGTCGATTAGCGCGCCGTTCCGCAGCGTCGACTTCAGCGACTTGCCGCCAGTTGAAAACACCCAGGCCCGCGACGGCACAAGACTGGCGTTTCGCGCCTACCGCAACACTGCGGCCATGAACGACGGCACCGTCGTTATCGCGATTCACGTCTCGTCGGCGAACAGCGCCAGCCTGCATCCCCTCGCCAGATCCTTGCAGCGCAACAATCTGACGATCTATGCGCCAGATGTTCGCGGCCACGGCGACAGCGGAAAACGCGGCGATATTGGCAACCCGCACCAACTCGACGACGACCTCTCGGATTTCGTCGCCATGGTGCGCAGCGCCCACCCCAAGGCTCGATTGATCCTCCTCGGCTTCTCATCGGGCGGCGGCTTTGCGCTGCACGCTGCGGCTACACCTGTTGGCGCGGCGTTCGCTCACCTTGTCCTGATCTCCCCGATGCTGGGCCCGCGCGCGCCAACCGCAAAGAAGATGGGCGAAGGCTGGGCCAGACCTTACCTGCCGCGCATCGTTGCACTATTGGCGCTTGAGCAGCTTGGCATTCATGTATTCGATCACCTGCCCGCCCTCGCCTTTGCCATTGCCCCCGGCAATCCGGCGGACCTCACAGGCGAATATTCCTTCGGTCTGATGCGCGCCTTCGGCACGCGAGACTATGTGGCAGACCTTCGCAAGGCACGAGCACCCATCGCGGTGCTGGTCGGCGAGCAGGACGAGCTGTTCGAAGCAAGACTATTTGCGCCGACCATCCAGTCGGCAAGACCGGGTGTTGCAGTTACCGTAATTCCAGACCTCGGCCATATCCAGATGACGACGGATGCACGCGCATTGCCGGCGATCCTGGCCGCGATCGGGGCTTCGCGTTGAATAAGAGCGAAGCCTCCGTCGTCGCCGTCGCGCGCGCCGCACACCATCATTTCACCAAGCCGCCCTGCATGAGCATCCGCATTGTCGCCGGGCTCGGCGTCGAGGGCGACGCGCATTCCGGCGTCACCGTGAAACATCGTTCGCGCGTGGCGCGCGATCCGACCGCGCCGAACCTGCGGCAGGTGCATCTCATGCACGAAGAACTGTTCGCGGAGTTGAAGGCCGAAGGATTCACGGTTGCGCCCGGCGATCTTGGCGAGAACATCACCACATGCGGCATTGGCCTGCTCGCTTTGCCTGCGGGCACGCGATTGCACATCGGCGGCAGCGCGATTGTCGAAATCACCGGCCTGCGTAATCCGTGTTCGCAGATCGACAAGCTCCAGAAGGGATTGATGCACGCGGTGCTGGGCCGCGACGCCAACGGCAATCTCATTCGCAAGACCGGCGTGATGAGCATCGCGATTGCCAGCGGCGATGTGCTTGCGGGAGACACCATCCGTATCGAGATGCCGGCGGAGCCGCATCGCGCGCTGGAAGTAGTTTAGGCAACGCCGCTTTGCCAGCAGTTGTCATTGCGAGCGCGACGAAGCAATGACAGCCCCTACTGCGCCGGTGGCGTTGATGGCTGCTGCTGTCCCGGCGCAGGAGCAGCAGGCGAAGTTGATTGTGGTTGTGCCGGTGGAGTCGCCGGCGGCGCAGCTTGCTGCTGTGCAGGAGGCGATGGAGCCGGCGATGGCGGCACAGCCTGACGTTGTTGTGGCGCGGGCTGTTGCGCGGGTGCCGGACGTTGCTGGGTATTGGCAGGCGGGCGCGCTTGCGGCGGACGCTGAGGCATGGCGCGCGGATCGAGTCCTGGCGGCGGCAATGCTTCGTCGTATTCGCGTTCAAAGGGTGGCGGCGGGCCATAGCCGGGGCGATACGACGGCCCATACGGCGGCGGCGGATAGTAGCCCGGACCGCGATAAACCGGCGCCTCGTCATCTTCGATGATGGTGCCGGGCGGCGGCCCATAGCCGGGCGGCCGGCCGTAACCCGGCGGCGGATAAGGCGGACGCGGATAAGGCGGCGGGTAGGACTGCGGCGGCGGGGCCATGCGCCGCGGCGGTGGCGGCGGGTCGCCGCCGAAATCGAAGAACCGCTGATTGGCAAAACCGGCGCGTCCGCCGAACACGACCTCGCACCAGCCCGCGCCGCAGCCCAGCACTTCGACGTTGCTGCCGCCGGGGATCAGCAGGATCACCGGCGCATCGAGCCCAGGCCCACGGCGCATGTTCACATCGGACACCGCGAGCGCGGGATCGGCGGCGCACGGCGTCACCGCCAGCAGCGCCAGCACGCAGATGCCACCCGTCAGCCGCATTGAGCCCATTGCCGATTGTCCCGATTGCCGGTTTTTTGCAAACGTCAGCCGCGCCAGCGCCCGTATTGACGGGCTAACCTCTCTGCGGACTATGCGATTCGCCATCCTGAAATAAGACCCATCGCCACGCCGGTTGCCATGACCTCTCCGCCAAGCATTCTGATGTTCGATTCCGGGCTCGGCGGGCTGACGGTATTCCGCGAGATCGTCAGGGCGCGGCCAGACGCACAATATTTCTATCTCGCCGACGACGCCCGGTTTCCCTACGGCCGCATTCCCGAGCATGAACTGATCGAGCGTGTGCTCGGCATCGTCGGCAACGCCATCGGCACCCACAAGCTGGATCTTGCCGTCATCGCCTGCAACACCGCATCGACACTCGCGCTGGCGCAACTACGCGCGCGGTTCAAGGTGCCGTTCATCGGCACCGTGCCCGCGATCAAGCCGGCGTGTGCGCAATCGCACAGCAAGATGGTGTCGGTACTCGGTACGGAAGCGACCGTCGCGCGCGAATACACGATGGGCCTGATCCGCGAATTCGCGCAGGGCTGCGACGTAAAACTGGTCGGCTCGGCATGGCTGGCGGCGTTCGCGGAAGCCGAGCTTAACGGCAATCCGGCGAGCGATGAAGCCATCGCTGCTGAACTCGCGCCCTGTTTCATCACCGACGGCGCACGCCGCACCGACACCGTGGCGCTGGCGTGCACGCATTATCCGCTGCTCGGCGAGCGGCTGAAAAAACTCGCACCATGGCCCGTGGACTGGATCGATCCCGCCCCCGCCATTGCGCGCCGCGTGATCGATCTCACCGGAAAGCCCTCGCTGCAGAAAGGTCCGCCGGCCTCGATCACGTTCACGTCGGGGCGCACGCCCTCGCCCCAATTGGCGAAGGCGCTGGCGGAATACGGCTTCTAGATTTTCAGAATCGGCCGCACCTCGACGAAGCCGCGATAGACCATATCGCCGGCGACATAGAGAATGATCACGAGGCCGACGTAGGCGATCCAGCGATGGCGTTCGAGCAGCCGCGCAATGAAGGTCGCGGCGACGCCCATCATCACAATGGAAAGGCCAAGGCCGAAAATAAGCGCCGCCGGGTGTTCGCGCGCCGCACCTGCGACCGCCAGCACGTTGTCGAGCGACATCGAAATGTCCGCAACGACAATCTGCCACGCCGCCTGCGCCAACGTCTTGCCCTTCGCAGCAGCGGCGCCGATGTCGCCTTCGGCGGAGTGGGAAGGGTTGCGCAACTCGCGCCACATCTTCCAGCACACCCACAGCAACAGCACGCCACCCGCCAGCATCAAGCCGGCAATTTCCAGAAGTTCGATGGTGAAGATCGCAAACGCGATACGCATCACAGTCGCGGCAATAATGCCGATGAGGATGGCGCGCGAACGCTGCTGGGGCGGCAGGCTGGCAGCCGCAAGTCCGATGACGATGGCGTTGTCGCCCGCCAGCACGAGGTCGATCATGATGACCTGAAACAGCGCCGCAAGCCCGTCGGGCGTCGTCAATGCTTTGAGAATTTCGTTGATGATGTCGTTCATGTGCGGGATTTCATCTTGTTGGTTTGGGTTCGATTTTGGATTCTTGCGGCCGGAAGAATTCGATCAGATGCTCGATCTCGCCCAGGATCGCGGCGGCGCAGCCAACCAGCATCAGAGCGGCGGCGACATCCCACGGGGTCACGCCGCCCGCCGCGCGCGGACGCTTGGCCCACCACGCAAACAGCGCAACGAGCCCCGCCGCGAAGATGAACGCGAGGCTGACCACCGGCAAAACGGGTGGAATAGATAACACTTCTGGCGTGGGGATCGGGAGCATCGGGCCAATCTCGCGGAGATCAGTCCGACATCACAGCCAATTGGCTGTCAGAGGGGCCCGGTCTGATGACGTTAAAATAGGTGCCCTGCGCCCGGCAGACAAGGGTTCCGGGCTGCGGCTAAGCCGCCCAGTGCCGAAAGACCATGTTCTGGAACCCATACCAGCTTGAAAACACTGGCTTTCCCGCGAAAATTGACACTTCCGCCGGTTCCCCCTACAACCAGCCCACTTGCGGGGGCCTTGCCCCCGCAACGTGTTTCGCGACCCGTGGTTTTCGCCCTGCGCTTTTGGGGGAGAACCTGTCGGTTCCGGTCCTGCCGGAGCAAAGGAGGGCGCGATCCTCAGCGAGCATGATCCCGAAAAGTGGGTTTCCGGTTTTCGGACCAGATCATGCTCATCATGAACGCCAACGTCACATGAGGACGCGATATGACCAAGCGCCACCAGGCGAAATATAAAATTGATCGCCGTATGGGCAAGAATGTATGGGGCCGCCCCAAGAGCCCCGTCAACAAGCGTGAATACGGCCCCGGCCAGCATGGCCAGCGCCGCAAGGGCAAGCTCTCCGACTACGGCGTGCAGCTGCGCGCCAAGCAATTGCTCAAGGGCTACTACGCCAACATTTCCGAACGTCAGTTCCGCTCGATCTACTTCGAGGCGATCCGCCTCAAGGGCGACTCGGGTGCGAATCTCGTCGGCCTCCTCGAGCGCCGCCTCGACGCCGTCATCTATCGCGCCAAGTTCGTGCCGACGATGTTCGCCGCGCGTCAGTTCATCAACCACGGACACGTCAAGCTGAACGGCAAGCGCGCCAACATCTCGAGCATGCGCCTCAAGGTCGGCGATGTCGTCGAGGTCAAGGAAGCCTCGAAGCAGCTGGCGCTGGTAATCGAGTCTGCCGGTCTCGGCGAACGCGACGTGCCGGACTACATCGAAGCCGATCACTCCAAGTATACCGCGAAGTTCACGCGCATTCCCGCGCCGACCGACGTGCCCTACCCGGCGCAGATGGAACCCCATCTGGTCGTCGAATATTACTCGCGGTAGAGAATCACTTCGCCGCGCGTTCCGGTTTCCGACCGGCCGCGCGGTGTTTGTAAATCTTTCTGCGTTGCAACATTTCAAGCGTCCGTGGCCTGCCGGCTACGGGCGCTTTTGCACATTTGTGCAGCACTTTAGCTGCAGGTTTGGCATCGACAGTGCGCCGCAAAAACAGGCGGTTATACCGAGGCTTTCTGCCAAGCCCTTGTGATTCCATCACTTCCGTGCCATCGTGACCGTAGTAATGCGTTCAGTTAGAGTCGCAACACAAGGGGAGATGCGCATATGGACTTCATCGGAACAGTAAAGGGATGGGTCGGGGCCTTGACGGAACTCGGCTTGATGCTGATCGCGCTCGCGATCGTTGTCGGGCTGCTGTACGGCGGAAGTATTCCGTTCTTCGGTAACGCAACCGCCAACATCATCGCTTTCATCGACTCGCTCGGCAAAGCCGGCCTTTCCGGCTTGATCGCACTCGGCGTCATCCTCTGGGTGTTCTCGCAGCGCCGCTTGAGCTGATTGCTTCTCACGATTACCGGCGGTGGGGGCTTACAGCCTCCACCGCTGGTCTTCCTGTATGGCTGGCGTTCCCGCTTCCTTGGTTGCTTTTACGTGGCGACCGTAACAAGGCAGACAGATGCTCACCTCCTTCGAGACCGCCCGGCGCTATCTCTGGTCATTCGTCGAACTGGCGTTCGTGGCGCTGCTCGCCATCATCCTGTTCTATCTGCTGGCCGGGCAAAATTCCGGCAGCTATGTGCAGTCAGTCATCGACAACCTGATGAAACTCGCGGCGGGCGTGCCGACGCCAAGCCTGATCGGCCTCGCGATTGTCGGACTGCTGATTTACGTGGTGGCGCAGCGCGCGAAATAGCGCGGCAGCGCGCCGGCAAAATATCCGCAAATAAAAACGCCCGCAGCGACGCCGCGGGCGTTTCGATTCAAACCGCGTGAAAATTACGCCGGGGCGTCCGCGCGCACGGGCACGCCCTTTTCCTTGAGCAGGTCCTGCAATTCGCTGGCCTGGAACATCTCGCGGATGATGTCGCAGCCGCCGACGAACTCGCCCTTGACGTAAAGCTGCGGAATGGTCGGCCAGTTCGAATAGGCTTTGATGCCGTTACGCAGTTCGTCGGACTCCAGGACGTTGAGGCCCTTATAGGCAATGCCGAGGTGGTCGAGAATCTGCACGACCTGACCGGAGAACCCGCACTGCGGAAACTGCGGCGTGCCCTTCATGAAAAGGACGACGTCGTTCGACTTCACTTCATTGTCGATGAACTGGTTGACGCTCATGAATGCAGTTCCTGCGTTAAACCCGGTGGGCCGTCCAAGACGCCAGCCCCGTTACCCTATATGTAGCGCAGGAATGGCCTGACCCCAAGGGGGCGAAACCCGCCGCGATGCACATCTGCGCGAGCCATAAACAGGGAATTAAGGCGTACCCGTCTGGAGCGCCAGGGCGTGCAGCGCACCGCCCATTTCGCCTTGCAGGGCGTCGTAAACCGCCTTGTGCTGCGCCACCCGCGATTTGCCACGGAAACTTTCCGCGATGACCGTAGCCGCATAGTGGTCGCCATCGCCTGCGAGGTCGCGGATCGTGACCTGCGCGTCCGGGATACCGGCCCTGATGAGGCGCTCGATGTCGGCTGCCGCCATTGCCATGCCCGTCTCCTATGCCGCCGCGCTGCTGCCGGCCATGTAGCCCGGCAGCCAGCCTTCGTGACGTTCGCTGAGCTTTGCAACCGGCACCGCACGCTCGCCCGCAAGCGCCAGCGCATCGCCGCCGGTAACGCCGAGCGGGCTGAGCGGAATGCTCGCCGCCTTGGCGCGGGCAACGACCTTCTCGATGTCGGCCGAACTCGCCGTCACCACATAGCGCGCCTGATCCTCGCCGAACCAGTAGGCATGTGCCGGCGTGTCGGTCGGCGCGAGGTCGATCCGCGCACCGATATTGCCGGCCATCGCCATTTCCGCGAGCGCCACCAGCAGGCCGCCATCGGATACGTCGTGCACGGCGGTGAGCAGCCCTTCCTTGATCATGGCGCGGACGAGGTCGCCGTTTTCCTTTTCTTCGACCAGATCCACCGGCGGCGGCGCGCCCTCTTCCTGTCCGCAGATGTCGCGCAGGTAGAGCGACTGGCCGAGCCAGCCGACCGTCTCGCCGATCAGGAAGATCGCCTGCCCCGCGCCCTTGAACGCGAGCGTCGCGGACTTGGTGAAATCGGCCAGTATGCCAACGCCGCCGATGGTCGGCGTCGGCAGGATGCCGCGACCATTGGTTTCGTTGTAGAGCGAGACGTTGCCGGACACGACCGGGAAATCGAGCGCCGTGCAGGCGGCTGCGATGCCGCGCACGCAGCCGACGAACTGACCCATGATCTCGGGCTTCTCGGGATTGCCGAAATTGAGATTGTCGGTGATCGCGAGCGGCGTGCCGCCGACCGCCGTGATGTTGCGCCAGGCTTCCGCCACCGCCTGCTTGCCGCCTTCAAACGGATTGGCTTCGCAATAACGCGGCGTCACGTCGGCGGTCAGCGCCAGCGCCTTTGGCCCGTCCAGCACGCGCACCACCGCAGCATCGCCGCCGGGGCGTTGCACGGTATTGCCCAAGATGACGTGATCGTATTGTTCCCAGACCCAGCGCTTGGAGCAGAGGTCCGGCGTAGCAATCAGTTTTTCCAGCGCGTCGGCATTCGCCATCGGCGGCTTGACGTCTTCGGCCTCGATCACCGGACGCTTGGGCATTTCGACGAACGGGCGCTTGTAGACCGGCGCTTCGTCGCCGAGTTCCTTGATCGGCAGATCGGCGATCACCTCGCCGCCATGGCGTACGACAAACCGCTTGGTCGGCGTCGTCTTGCCGACCACCGCGAAGTCGAGGCCCCACTTGCGGAAGATCGCCTCGGCTTCTTTTTCTTTTTCCGGCTTGAGTACCATGAGCATGCGCTCCTGGCTCTCCGACAGCATCATCTCGTAGCCGCTCATGCCGGTCTCGCGGCACGGCACCTTGTCGAGATCGAGATCGACGCCGAGGTCGCCCTTCGCGCCCATCTCGACTGCGGAACACGTCAGCCCCGCCGCGCCCATATCCTGAATTGCGATCAC
Organism: Hyphomicrobiaceae bacterium; assembly: GCA_947472885.1. Classification (GTDB taxonomy): domain Bacteria; phylum Pseudomonadota; class Alphaproteobacteria; order Rhizobiales; family Xanthobacteraceae; genus CANJBX01. The sequence continues at coordinate 35,869 of CANJBX010000006.1, read as the reverse complement.
GCAATCCTTGGCCATGATTTCGAGACACGCTTCGAGCAGCAGCTTTTCCGAGAACGGATCGCCGACCTGCACGGTCGGGCGCTTGCCTTCCGAGTCCTCGTCGAATTCCGCCGACGCCATGCTGGCACCGTGAATGCCGTCGCGGCCGGTCTTGGAGCCGAGGTAGACAATCGGCATATCGACGCCGGACGCCGCCGCGTAGAAAATCTTGTCGGTTTCCGCAAGACCAACCGCCATCGCATTGACGAGATTGTTGCCGTCGTAGCGCGAGTGAAACCGCATCTGGCCGCCGACTGTCGGCACGCCGAACGAATTGCCATAGCCGCCGACACCGGCAACGACGCCCGAAACCAGATGGCGCGTTTTTGGATGCTTGGGATCGCCGAACGACAGCGCATCGAGGCAGGCAATCGGCCGCGCGCCCATGGTGAAGACGTCGCGCAGAATGCCGCCGACGCCCGTCGTCGCACCCTGATAGGGCTCGATAAACGACGGATGGTTGTGGCTTTCCATCTTGAACACGCAGGCAAGTCCGTCGCCGATGTCGATGACGCCGGCGTTTTCGCCCGGCCCCTGAATCACCCACGGCGCCGAAGTCGGCAGGCCGCGCAGGTGGACCTTCGACGACTTGTACGAGCAATGCTCGTTCCACATCGCCGAGAATATGCCGAGCTCGGTGAACGTCGGCGTGCGGCCGATCAGCTTGAGCAGGCGGTCGTACTCGTCCGGCTTGAGGCCATGCTGGGCGACGAGTTCGGGGGTAATGGCGGGTTCGTTGCGTTTCACAGGATTTTTCTAAAGGAGTGCGGGAGGCATTTCATCCGGGATAGCCGCGTGCGAGGCGTCCATCCACGTTTTATTTCACGCATGTAGAGGCTTGCTGGTGCTTCGCAAGGCGAATGGGACGAAGTTCCCAATTTGAAGGTATTTTCAGTACGGTTGTGGCCGCCCGATGCCGAAAATACGGTCCCAGATCGTGCCGCCCAGCCTTTTGCGACCGGCGTAGAAATACACCACGATCAGTGCAAATAGCGCGAGTGCGGTGCCCCCTGAGAGCGCAAAACCATCCGGCGTGGTCTCGCCCGACAGCTTGCCGATGATCCAGCCAGCGCCGAAGAACACCGTCAGAAAATCCAGGATCGAAGCAAGGACCCGCTTCCATGTTGAAGCGGGCCGAATGGCTGGTTGCAACGGCGCTTCCGACATCACGCCGCCTGCTTGAGATGTTCGACCAGCCCGGAGAACAGCCCGCGCCCATCGGTGCGGCCCATGATGGCTTCGACGTGATTTTCCGGGTGCGGCATCATGCCAAACACGTTGCCGCGGTCGTTGGTGATGCCGCAGATCGCGTTTGTCGCGCCGTTGAAATTCCATTTCGGATCGACAACGCCTTCGGGCGATGCGTAGCGATAGAGCACACGCCCCTCGCCTTCGAGACGGCGGATGGTTTCTTCGTCGGCGATGTAGTTGCCCTCGCCGTGCGCAACCGGCACACGGATAATCTGTCCCGCGTTGTAGCCACGCGTGAACGGCGAATTGGAATGTTCCACCTTCAGGTAGACATCGCGGCAGATGAATTTGAGCGCTGCGTTGCGCACGAGAACACCCGGCAGCAGGCCCGACTCGCAGAGAATCTGGAACCCGTTGCAAACACCAAGTACGAGACCGCCATCGGCGGCGAATTTCCGAACCGCATCCATGATCGGCGCACGTCCGGCAATCGCGCCGCAGCGCAGGTAATCGCCATAGGAAAATCCGCCCGGCACGACGACGAGATCGGTACCCGCCGGCAACGCGGTGTCGGCGTGCCAGACCATCGCCGGCTCTTGGCCGGAAATGAGCTTGAGCGCGCGCGCCATGTCGCGCTCGCGATTGATGCCCGGAAAAACGAGAACGGCTGATTTCATCGCATCCACCTAAACAGTTCGCCGTCGCCGGTCGCAACGTCGATTTGAAAGTGCGGAACCATCGTCAACACCTTTTCGCGCAGCGCCTGCGAGTTCATATTGCCATGCCGGAAAAACAGCAAAAAACCGATATCGGCGTCCGCCGCCACAATCACAAGCCCGCTGGATTTCGGATCGCCCGACTCGTAGCACACCCCGCGGCCGGGGATGGCCGCAACCTGCACGTCGAATATCGGGCAGGTGGAATTCGGGCGCGGCTGCTCCGGGCCGGTGCGCGGACGCGCCGTTACCACCGGCGGCGTCTGCACCAGCGCAAAGATTGCGTCCTCGTCGCGGGCGCTGCGGGTCCAGGTCCGGGGATCGACCAGCCAGGCCGAAATCAGCGGATCGCCTTCGCACATGGCTTCGACCGGGCATGTGAAGTTCACCCGGCCGGTGGAATCGACCGAACCCTGCCTGCGGATATCCCGCATGACGATACTGAGCGAACGCAAGGTGTCGTTGCATCGCTCCAGAACAGCATCCGGCTGCACGCGGATCACGACGCACGGCTTGCGCTCCGGAACCGCCTGTTGCGCAACTGCGCTGGTCAGCGAGGCGATCAGCGCAAAACCGGCAATGACAATATTCGCAAACAAACGCACCTAAAGCCCCAGTTCGCGCCGCGCCCAGTTCAGCACGGTATCGGTGTTGAGGAACGCCAGCGCGGCTTGCCGCGCTTCCGGCGGGACGTCACGGCCCGACGTCACCGTCGCGACAATCACGTCGCACTTGTCATTGATGGCGACGGCCAGCGCAGCGCGAGGCGGCGCGAACGGTGGCGCGACATCGAACAGGCGGCTGCGGCCGCTCATCCAGCCGACCTTCACCGGCTCGCTTTCGCGGATGCCGGAAAATTTGTCGCTGATGAGGCTGACATCGCCGACGCGATCAAGTTCGGCGTCGTCGGACACGCCGGTCGCGCAATTGCAGAAACCGATCTTGGCGCGCACGAACACATTGACCTCGACGCCACAGGCATCGGCGGCACAGCGATAAGCGTGGCCGGTGCCCCACTGATCCAGAAGGAAGGGCCACTTTACTTCAGTGAATTTTGCCCGCGCCTCCGGAAGCCCGGCAGACGCAACGGCACGCACACCAACCACCAGCATCAGCGCGCCGAGCGCAAAGGATACGGCGCGCGCGCGGGTCACGGCAGGACCTCGACCCGGTAATTCTCGATCACGGTGTTGGCGAGGAGCTTGTCGGCGGCATCCTTGAGCGCGGCTTCGGCCGCGGCAGCGTCGCCACCGTCGATCTCGATGTCGAACACCTTGCCCTGCCGCACGCTGGCGACGCCGGAAATCCCGAGCGACCTGAGCGCGCCTTCGATGGCCTTGCCCTGCGGATCGAGGACGCCGGACTTCAACGTAACGGTGACACGGGCTTTCATGACTGGCTTTCGATTCACACCGGCAAGGTCGCCACCGGGAAGTTACCCTCTGAGGTAACCTGTTTTCAAAAAGATGGATTGCCGGGTCAAGCCCGGCGAACCTCTCTTTGACGTTTCACAGCGTAAAATTACGGTTTTGGGGCGCTTTGTTCCGCCAGCATGCGGCCATAGCCCGGAATTCGGCCCGATTCGCCGACCAGCCCGAGGGCGGCCCAGAATGCCGACTGGGTCGAGGTCACGACCGGCAGGCCGACGCGCTTCTCGATGGGGTCGGCGCAGTTGAGCGTCCGCAGGCCGCCACAGGAGATCAGGACACCGTCGGCCTTGGGCGATTCCGCACAGGCCTTGGCCGTGAGTTCGATGATTTCTTCCTCGCTCTTGGCGACCGCGCCACCGCCGAAATCGGTGATGCCGAACGACTCCAGCGCCTGCACCTCGAAGCCGCGCCACTTCAGCCATTCGGTCAGCTTGTCGTTGACGACCTTGGAATAGGCGGTCGAGACCGCGACCTTTTTCGCGCCGACCGCATCGAGGCCGTCCGCCACCGCCTTGCTCATGGTCGAGCATGGCAGGCCCGTCGCCTTCTTCACGCGCTCAAGCAACTCGTCGTGGAATTCCGGGCCGCGATAGAACGTCAGTGACGTGCCGATCACCATGACGGCTTCGACGCCCTGGCGCGCGAGATCTTCGGCGGCGGGCACGATCTTGTCGACGGCGGCGTCGTAGCCTTCCGGCGTCAGCGAGCGCACGCCGGTGCCGCGCGGCACGAACGTGATGCCGGGATACATCTTGAGCCCCTCGTCCGGGACCTTGTCCTCGGCGAATGGCACGACGAGACCGATGGTGTGTTTGCCGCTCATGTTTCCTGCTCCCTAGCCCGCCTGGTTGCGCTTATTATAGCGCAAAATTCCGCACATACGAAAACGCCGACGCAAAAAGCGCCGGCGTTAAAATCGATTACCAGTCCAACGACATCAGCTCTTGACGAGGATCGGCCCGGTGCCCTGCGGACGCTCGCCTTCGGCAATGATGCCAAGACGCTTTGCCACTTCGGTATAGGCCTCGACCAGACCGCCCATGTCGCGGCGGAAACGGTCCTTGTCGAGCTTCTCGTTCGACTTGATATCCCACAGCCGGCAGGAGTCGGGCGAGATCTCGTCGGCCACGACGATGCGCAGCATCTCGTTTTCCCACAGCCGCCCGCATTCCATCTTGAAATCGACCAGACGGATGCCGACGCCGAGGAACAGGCCCGAGAGGAAGTCATTGACGCGGATGGCAAGCGCCATCACGTCGTCGATTTCCTGCGGGTTGGCCCAGCCGAAGGCGGTGATGTGCTCTTCCGATACCATCGGGTCGTTGAGCGCATCGTTCTTGTAATAGAATTCGATGATCGAGCGCGGCAGTTGCGTGCCTTCCTCGATGCCAAGGCGCGTCGACAGCGAACCCGCCGCGACGTTACGGACCACCACCTCGAGCGGGATGATCTCGACCTCGCGAATCAACTGCTCGCGCATGTTGAGACGCTTGATGAAATGGGTCGGCACGCCGATGTCGTTGAGATGCTGAAACACGTATTCGGAAATACGGTTGTTGAGGACACCCTTGCCCTCGATCACTTCGTGTTTCTTGGCATTGAACGCGGTGGCGTCGTCCTTGAAGTGCTGGATCAACGTTCCCGGCTCCGGTCCTTCATAGAGGACCTTCGCCTTGCCTTCGTAAATGCGGCGGCGGCGGCTCATCGGGATATACCGTGGCTTGAGAAAATCCATTGGTGCCGTGGCTCCATCAAGTTTAAGTCCGCGGCGGCGGAAACAGGCGGCGTCAGAGTCGACTGAACAAGCACTCTGCACACGGGAAACCTGCCCCTCCGCGCCTTACGCAAAAACCTCGCGCGGAGTACCCATGACATAGCCCTCGCGACCGATCATCGCAATGCCCATATTACGCTATCCTCTGTGTTGCCTTGACCTCCCAGCACCTATATGCAAGGCCCGAAACATGCTGTTTTGTCGCTAAAATTGGCGACAAATCCGATTGCCAAAACAAACTTTCAGACGAGGGACAGAATGAGCAGCTTCGACAAGCGCGAAGAAGGCTTCGAAAAGAAGTTCGCCCACGACGCGGATCTCAAATTCAAGGCTGAAGCCCGCCGCAACAAGCTGCTCGGCAACTGGGCGGCCGGAAAGCTCGGTCTTTCGGGCGCGGACGCGGATGCCTACGCCAAATCGGTCGTGGTGGCCGATTTCGACGAACCGGGCGACGCCGACGTGCTGCGCAAGGTCAGCAAGGATTTCGCCGACAAGAACGTGGCGATCTCCGACTCCGAGATTCGCACCGAGATGGACACGCTGCTCGGCCAGGCCGTCGCCGAGATCAAGGCCGGGAAGTAAGCGTTACGGCTTCACCGCGTCGGCCAGCTTTTCCAGTACCGCGCCGACATCCTGTGAAATGTCCGCCGCGGCAACTTCGAGAATCTTGTAATCGCGCGCGCCAAGCCACGCGCGCTTCTCGACGCGCGCTTCCGCCGCCTCGCCCTCCTCCGTCGCCGGTACGATGTCGATCACCGTGCGCAGCGGAAACGACACGAGATCCGCGACGAACGGGCCAATCGGCACCTGCCGCTTGAAGCCCAGCCCTGCGAAGCGGCGGTGGCGCGTCAGCGCCTCCCACAGGATACGTTCCTCGTCGGTCGGATTGCGGCGCAGGAGTTTCGCCAGGCCCCGCGCAGGCGCCCGCTCCGACGACACGTGGATGCGGCCACGTTCGGCGACCAGCTTGCGCAGGCGTTCTGCTTCGTCGCCATCGAGGATGCCGCCACGCGCCGGACCCTTGCGTCCGTCGGAGAGCGCCATGACAACACCGGAGAGCGTTTGAATGTCCTGCTGGCTCGCCTGCATGCGCGCGAAAATGTTGCGCAGGTTGACCAGCATCGTCTCGCGTTTTTCCGGCGGGCGGAAGAATTCCACACGATCCAGCTCACGCTCGAGGTTGGCGAGAAACGCCGCCATCTGCTGCTTTGGCGCATTCGGCGACTTGTGCGGCGTCGTGTGCGGCAACAGGTTACCGCTCGTCACCTTCAGCCATTCGTAGGAAACCACCGCTACCGCCTGCGCCAGATTGAGCGAGGCAAACGCCGGATTGATCGGCAAGGTCACGATACCGTCAGCCATCGCGACTTCGTCGTTCATCAGGCCAATGCGCTCGCGACCGAATACGATGGCTGTTTTCTCGCCACCGCTGATGCGCGGGGCGAGTTCATGGATCGCTGCCTCAGGCGACATCACCGGCTTGGCCTGATCGTGTGCGCGCGCTGTCGTCGCCAGCACATAGGTGCAGTCGGCAACCGCATCGGCAAGGCTAGAGAACAGCTGCGCGCCCTCAAGGACGCGGTCGGCGCCCGCCGCCATCACCTTGGCACGCGGATTGGGCCAGCCTTCGCGCGGCGTCACCAACCGAAGCCTCGAAAGCCCGAAGTTCGCCATGGCGCGTGCGGCCGCGCCGATGTTCTCGCCCAACTGCGGCTCCACCAGCACCACCGCCGGCCCCGGCGTCTCGATCCAGTTCTTCGTCTTGTCGGTCCCGGCGCCGGGCATCGCTTACTCCAACTGAAACACACATCACCGGCCGCATGGATGTCACGATCAAACCCGTGACGCGCCGACAGTGGCGGCACTCGATACGACGCCAGCGGCAAAAGCGCGAGGTTCTCTTTGGCCCCGCGCTTTTTCAGGCTTTCAGCCAGCCGGCACTATCGCCCGCATTGACTGCAATTCAGGTGACCTCTGACCAAAAATATATACCTATGGTTGTATAAGACGGCAGACTGCCGGCCAAGCCGGCCCCTCAAGCCCCCGCTTGCCGCAACCAGCGGCGGCGCTGAACCGGACGTTTTTCCCTCGCATCCGTCGTTGGTCGAACGGGACAGGCCCGCTATAGGTTCGTCCTTCCCGCGGCTTTTCGGCGGCGCGATCCACGAGGATGCCTGACTTGACCGACACGCCTTCCCCCTCCGACGCCCGCAGCCTGGTGCTTGGCGCCGCCGTCGGATTCCGCGTCGATCAGGTCCGCACCTTCGTCGAGTCGCTGCGCGCCTCCGGCTATCGCGGTGACATCGTGATGCTGGTCGGCCTGCGTGATTTCGCGCTCGCCAGATACCTGCGCCAGCACGGCGCAATCCCCAGGCGCATCTGGTTTATCCGGCGTTTTCACGGCCCGATCCACGCGTATCGCTTTGAACTGTTCGCCGATGTCCTGCGCAAGGCAGCAGGCAAATATGACCGCGTGCTGGTATCGGACGTGCGCGACGTGGTGTTTCAGGCCCACCCGTTCGCCGGCATCACCAGCGATGCCTGCCACTTCTTTCTGGAAGGCGACAACCGCACCATCGGCAACGAGCCGACCAACATGGTCTATATGCGCTCGTTTCTTTCACCCGATGAAGTCGCAAAAATTGCACCCGCCCGCATCTCATGCTGCGGCGTTGTCCTCGGCGGCGGCGCGGCGATGACGGGCTACCTCACCCGCATGGCGGCGGAGCTTGCCGCAGTCCCCCTGAAGGTCCGCCGCAAGATCGGCGCCGACACCGCGTTCCACAACCGCATGGCGCATCTGCCGGCCGGCACAGCGGTGCCGATTCCTGTCGTGCTGGTGGAAAACAACGTCCACGTCGCGACCATGGGGATCGAGCCGGCATCGTCGTACCGGGCCGAACCCGGCGGCGCGATCCGCACGCTCAGCGGCCATCTTCCGGCGATCCTGCACCAGTACGACCGCCTGCCCGAGATCAAGACACCTGTCACGGCACGCTGGAATGGCTAAATCCCGGTGCAAGGCGGCTTTCTCCGGCAAGCGGCGGATGCTATAGGGCGCGCGCCGAACTCCCGCCAAACGGATTCCCGGTTGGCGGTTTCCGAGAACAATTCATTTGAGGTTCGAAGGGAGAATTCATCCCGCCGCGCCCATCAATGTCCAGTTTCCGGCCGGCCAAACATTTACGGCGACCAGAGGTGCAAGCATGTCAAATCTCGAAATCGAATGGACCAAGGTCGATGAAGCGCCCGGGCTTGCGACGTTCTCGCTGCTGCCGATCGTCGAGGCCTTCGTGGCCGCGGCCGGCGTGAAGATGAAGCTGAAGGACATTTCGCTGACCGGCCGCATCATCGCCAACTTCCCCGACAAGCTAAAGCCCGAGCAGAAGGTCAACGACGAGCTCACCCAGCTCGGCAAGCTGGCGATGAAGCCGGAAGCCAATATCATCAAGCTCCCCAATATTTCCGCCTCGATCCCGCAGCTCAAGGCCGCGATCAAGGAGCTGCAGAGCAAGGGCTACGACGTCCCCAACTATCCCGACAGCGACGCGACGCCGGCGGACAAGGAAATCCGCGCCCGCTACGGCAAGGTGCTGGGCAGCGCCGTCAACCCGGTGCTGCGCGAGGGCAACTCCGACCGCCGCGCCGCCGGCGCCGTAAAGGCGTATGCGCGTAACCATCCGCACAAGATGGGCGTATGGAGCAAGGACTCGAAAACCCGCGTGGTGCATATGACGGGCAACGATTTCTATGGTTCGGAAGTCGCGACCACCGTTGCGGCGCCGACCAATGCCAAGATCGAATTTGTCGGCAGCGACGGCGCGGTGACGGTGCTGAAGGCAAAGACGCCGCTTCAGGCCGGCGAGGTTATCGATTGCTCGGTGATGAACGCCAAGGCGCTGCGCGCGTTCTTCGCCGACGCGATCGAGACGGCGAAGAAGGACGGCATCCTGTTCTCACTGCACGTCAAGACGACCATGATGAAGATCTCCGATCCCATCCTGTTCGGATATTGCATATCGGTGTTCTTCTCCGACGTGTTCGAGAAGCATGGCGCCGCCCTGACCAAGCTCGGCGTCAATCCCGACACCGGCGTTGGCGAGATGATGACCAAGATCGAAACCTTGCCCGAGGCCGAGAAGGCCGCGATCAAGGCGGACATTCAAGCCGAATACGCCAAGCGGCCAGGCCTCGCCATGGTCAATTCCGACAAGGGGATCACCAACCTGCACGTGCCGAGCGACGTGATCATCGATGCGTCGATGCCGGCGATGATCCGCGAGTCCGGCAAGATGTGGGGTGCCGACGGCAAGCTGCACGACACCATCGCCGCGATCCCTGACCGCTGCTACTCGACGCTCTTCCAGGCCGTCATCGACGACTGCAAGGCAAACGGCGCGTTCGATCCGAAGACGATGGGCACCGTGCCGAACGTAGGCTTGATGGCGCAGGCGGCCGAAGAATATGGCTCGCACGACAAGACCTTCCTCATCCCCGCGAACGGCACGGTCAACGTGGTGGCCGAGGACGGCAAAGTCCTAATGACCCAGAAGGTCGAGACCGGCGACGTCTTCCGCATGTGCCAGGTCAAGGACGCGCCGATCCAGGACTGGGTCAAGCTCGGCGTGCGCCGCGCGCGCCTCACCAACACCCCGGCAGTGTTCTGGCTCGACGCCAAACGCGCGCACGATGCGCAGCTCATCGCCAAGGTCGAAAAGTACCTGAAGAATGAGGACACCAAGGGGCTCGACATCCGCATCCTGGCGCCGTTCGAGGCGATCAAGTTCTCGCTCGAGCGCATCCGCAAGGGCCAGGACACGATCTCCGTCACCGGCAACGTGCTGCGCGATTATCTCACCGACCTGTTCCCGATCATGGAACTCGGCACCTCGGCCAAGATGCTGTCGATCGTTCCGTTGCTGCAGGGCGGCGGGCTGTTCGAGACCGGAGCCGGCGGCTCGGCGCCCAAGCATGTCGAGCAGTTCAAGGAAGAAGGCTATCTGCGTTGGGATTCGCTAGGCGAGTTCCTGGCGCTGGGCGCTTCGCTGGAGCATCTGGCACAGGTCAGCGGCAACGAGGACGTGAAGGTCCTGGCCGAGACGCTCGACGAGGCCAACGGCGAGATCCTCGAGCACGACCGCTCGCCCGCCCGCAAGGTCGGCGAGATCGACAATCGCGGCAGCCATTTCTACCTGGCGCTCTATTGGGCCAAGGCGCTGGCCCGGCGCGACAACAGCTCAGTCCTCGCCGCGCGCTTCAAGCCGCTGGCGGAGACGCTGGCGGCTAACGAGGTCAAGATCAACGCCGAACTGCTCGCCGCGCAAGGCAAGCCGGTCGATACCGGCGGCTACTACTTGCCCGACGACAAGAAGACATCGGCTGCGATGCGGCCGAGCGCCACGCTGAACGCTGCACTCGCGGCGCTCTGATACGCGTTCGACTAAAAAGACCCGCTCGATGATGAATTCATCGCGCGGGTTTTCTTTTGTCGCATCCATAGGTCAGCCATGACTTTGATGGCCGCCGCGAGGACCAGTGTGCAAAGAGCCGTCTTCGACATCGTCTCCATCGTCCCCTCGACCAGCATGCCATGGACCACGCTCCCTGTGACGATGACCGCCGCGAGGGACATATGAGCGATGCGCCACGTTCGCGGTCCCAATCGCCGGCGGATTACAGCCAAAAGCGCGACGGTGAAGATTGCCCACATGGCGATCACACCGAAGGGGGAGAATGGCGTCGGCGATGTGAAGAGAAGGGCGTCAATCATGTCCGGCGGACTGGTGATCCAAAGACCCGCGACGTGGACCAGCACCGCCACGACCAGCGCGCCTCCGATCCAGTGATGCGCACGACGTCCGCGATAAGCCGACAATCCCGGTAAGTATCCGGCAATCAGCAAAGGCTGAACGAGCGTGAGACCCAGCGCGATGATCCCCGCGAATCCGGCCAGGATGTAGAGCGGATCGCGCCCTGCGAGCTGATCGCTCGTCATTGCAAAAGCAATCGGTACACCGATGGCGGCTGCAAGCACGGCCCAGATCAGGACTCTCCGGGCCAATCTCATTCCCACATTCCCAACCAGGTCAGGCGGGCTGAAGGACGAAGTGCGCCTCAAGGCTGGTATCTTTTGCGCTCCGCATCACGGGACGCAGAAAGACGGTTTTGAATTCACCGCTGTCATAGGCGAGGTGACCATGCGGTTGGCCAAAGATAGGAACAATCTGCGGCATCTCCAGACGGAACACGCCGTTCTTGTCGGTGAGCGTGGCGCCATGACTACGCTGGTCTTCCTCCCGCCCTTCGGTCGTGTGCGCCCAAATCTGGATGCGCTGCCCGGCCATCGGAGCGCCGTCGCCTGCGCGGCGGACGGTGCCCGTCATCCAGAAGCCACCCTTGCCGATCCGATCAACGATCGGCGCGCCCTTTTGGTAGTTGTTGGATCCGCCCGACATCGACGCGGTCGGTGCGACGCCTTGCGCGCGGGCGGGCAACAGGAGCGAGGAAACGCCGGTTGCCAGAACGGAGCCGTTCGCAGCGAGGAAGTTGCGGCGATTGAGCAGGACGGTGATCATGTAAACTCCTCCTGGCGCCGTGCAGTTGCTCCGCAGAGAGGACGGCAACCGGCGCAAGACGTCCTGAATCTAACGCGATTGCGGCCAATTTCCAATTGAGGGAGGAAAATCACGCCCGCATCCGTGCGCATGAGCGGAATCGGCGCAACTCAGCAAGCTCAGCCGCCGCGTCTTTCGCAGTGCAGCATTCAGTGTTATAGAGCCACAAAGTCCTGCGGGAACGGCGTTTTTTTAACTGTCTCACGTCAATCTTCCGCTATTCCCAGCCCTTCCCTACTTGTTCGCGAAAGGTGCCTTCATGGCGAAGATCAAGGTGAAGAATCCCGTCGTCGAAATGGACGGCGATGAAATGACCCGCATCATCTGGCAGCTCATCAAGGACAAGCTGATCCATCCCTACCTCGATATCGATCTCCTCTATTACGACCTCAGCGTCCAGAAGCGCGACGAGACCAACGACCAGATCACCATCGACGCCGCCAACAAGACCCGCGAAGTGGGCGTCGCCGTGAAGTGCGCGACGATCACCCCGGACGACGGCCGCGTAAAAGAATTCGGCCTCAAGGAAATGTGGAAATCGCCGAACGGCACCATCCGCAACATCCTCGGCGGCACCATCTTCCGCGAACCGATCATCTGCAGGAACGTGCCCAAGCTCGTACCGGGCTGGACCAAGCCGATCATCATCGGCCGCCACGCCTACGGCGACCAGTATCGCGCCACCGACTTCAAGGTGCCCGGCAAGGGCACGCTGACACTGACCTTCACCGGCGAAGACGGCCAGAAGATCGAACGCGAAGTGTTCAAGTTCCCCGGCGCCGGCGTCGCCATGGCGATGTACAACCTCGATGAGTCGATCACGGACTTCGCGCGCGCCTCGATGAACTACGCGCTCAACCGCGGCTATCCGCTGTACCTCTCCACGAAGAACACCATCGTGAAGCAGTACGACGGCCGCTTCATGGATATCTTCCAGCAGATATTCGACGCCGAGTTCAAGGACAGGTTCGCCGAGAAAAAAATCACCTACGAACATCGCTTAATCGACGACATGGTTGCGTCGGCACTCAAGTGGTCGGGCGGCTACGTCTGGGCCTGTAAGAACTACGACGGCGATGTACAGTCCGATACCGTGGCACAGGGCTACGGCTCGCTTGGCCTGATGACCTCGGTTCTCACCACGCCCGACGGCAAGGTTGTTGAATCGGAAGCCGCTCATGGCACCGTCACCCGCCATTACCGTCAGCATGAGAAGGGCGAACAGACTTCGACCAACTCGATGGCCTCGATCTTCGCCTGGACCCGCGGCCTCGCACACCGCGCCAAGCTCGACGACAACGCCGACCTCGCCAAATTCTCGGCCACGCTCGAGAAAGTCTGCATCGAGACGGTCGAGAGCGGCGGCATGACCAAGGACCTCGCCCTCCTCGTCGGCCCCGACCAGAGATGGCTCTCGACCACCGGCTTCCTCGACAAGATCGACGAAAACCTCAAGAAGGCGATGGCGTAAGCACACGTCATCGCTGCCCGTAGTTTGCGCGGGAGTTGCTCTGAGGATACGAGAAATAAAAAACGCGGCCCGCCAGGTCGCGTTTTTTTGCGCTTCCATTCAGTGCGCCACTTCAACCCGTGCGTCGCATCTGCGGTGGCCGCGAGCTTGCTATCGAAGGTGGCGATACGTTCGCGCGCGACCTGCTGCGCCCACATGCCATCCGCATAATTGATCGGCGAGGCAATCGCCGCGAGGTAGTCGCGGCGCGCGCTGGCAAGATCGCCAAGCTCTTCGTAAATCAGGCCGCGGCCGGTATAGGCCGACGGAAACTTGTCATCGAGCGCGAGCGCACGCGTGTAATCCGCAACGGCGCGCGCATAATCCTTCTTCATGGCAAGAGAGTTAGCGCGGTTACCGTAGGCGAGCGCCGCGCCGGGATCCAGCCGGATCGCCTGGTCGAAGTTGACGATCGCGCGGTCGTAGTCGCGCTTCACGTAGCTTGCCTGTCCACGATTGATGTAAGTGTCTGCGAGTTCCCGAAGCCGTACACGCCCTGAACGCAACACCCGCTCGCAAGCGGCGGCGGCATCCGGGCCATGCTCCACGAGGCACGCCTCGCTATCGTTCGCGACCGGCGCCGGCGAAAGGCTTGCCGGCACAACAAAAGAGAGTGCGGCCGCAACGGCCGCTGCTGCTGGTACGAACATTCCCCGCTCCCCCGAGCGATTCGTTTCGACCCTTGAATCCTATAACGTCAGTATTGTTGACCGGCGGTAATGGGTAGCGGCGGCAGTGCGTTGGTGCTGAAGCGTGTTCGCGCAGCAACACTTTTGCGACTTTGCCGGAGTCGCATACCGGCACGATGCGCCTTAGAAGCGAAAACGTGCGGCGCACGATGCAAAAAGCCGCAGTTTGAAGTGAGTGCTGTGTTGAGTTCAATGCCTGGAGAAAATATTGGCGTCATCATTGCTCACCAATAAGCGTCAGTTCGGGACCGCCGGCGTGAGCACCTGACCGATCATCGCGTTGGCGATTTCATTCTCACCCATGATGACGAAACTCGCGCCGTAAAGGTTGAGGTGCACGATTTCCTCGTCAGAGTGCGCCCGCGCAATGATCGGCATGGCCTTGTTGATTGCGCGCGCCTTGGCGACAATCTGCCCGCCTTCAAAGCCATTGGGAATGGCAATCAGCAGCGCACGCGCCGCCACAAGGTTCGCGGCCTCCAGCATGTCGGGCGCGGCGGCATTGCCGGTAATCACGGCGATGCCGTCCTTGCGCAATTGCTCGACTGCGCCAGGATTATCCTCGATCACCAGAAACGGCGTGCCGGATTCGCGCAGCGCCTTGACGACGACGCGGCCGACACGGCCATGGCCGACCAGCACGACGTGATCGGTCAACGCGCTCACCGGCAGCGGTTCGCGTGACGGCACGGGTGCAGCATCCGGCTGTTTGGCATCGGGCGACGTGACCCATCGGTCGAGCATGTAGAAACAGACCGGGTTGAGCAGGATCGAGATAATCGCGCCGGCCAGCACGAGGTCGCGGCCACGCTCCGGCAGCAGCGCGAGGCTCACACCGAGGCTGACGAGGATGAAGGAGAATTCGCCGATCTGCGCAAGACTCGCCGAGATCGTCAGCGCGGTCGATTGCGGATGGCCGGACACCCGCACGATGGCGAACGCCGCCAGCGACTTTCCGACGACGATGATGAACACGGTCGCGAACAGCGCCAGTGGATCGCGGAATACGATCATCGGATTGACCAGCATGCCGACCGACACGAAGAACAGCACGGCAAAGGCATCGCGCAACGGCAGCGTTTCCTGCGCGGCGCGGTGGCTGAGTTCGGATTCGCTGAGAATCATGCCGGCGAAGAACGCACCCAGCGCGAACGACACATCGAACAGGATCGCGGCGCCAAACGCGACGCCGAGCGAAATCGCCAGCACGGCCAGACGGAACAATTCGCGCGAGCCGGTATGCGCGATGTAATGCAGGATCGCCGGGATAACGCGGCGTCCGATCACCAGCATGAAGAACACAAAGCCGCCGACCTTCGCAAGCGTGATGAACAGGGGCCACGCAATCGACATCAAGCCGGCCGACGACGCATCGCCTTTGAGGATGCCCGCCAGCGGCGGCAGCAGCACCAGCGTGAGGACCATGGCGATGTCCTCGACGATCAGCCAGCCGACGGCGATGCGGCCACGTTCCGTCTCTACCAGCCGTCGCTCCTGCAGGGCGCGCAGCAGCACGACGGTGGACGCGACCGATAGCGCCAGACCGAAAACGAGACCGCCGCCGAACGGCCAGCCAAGAATTTTCGCGAGCCCCATGCCAAGCAATGTCGCGGCGACAATCTGCACGACCGCGCCGGGAATCGCGATGGCACGAACCGAGAGCAAATCCTTCAGCGAGAAATGCAGGCCGACACCGAACATCAGCAGAATGATGCCGATCTCGGCGAGTTCATGGGCGAGGTTCTGGTCCGCAACGTAGCCCGGCGTAAACGGCCCCATCGCAACACCCGCGATGAGATAGCCAACCAGGGGAGAAACGCGCAGACGTTGCGCCAGCGTGCCAAACGCGAATGCCAGCACCAAACCAATGGTGATCGTGGAAATCAGCGGCGTGCTGTGCGCCATCGAACATCCTTTACGTTCCGCACGCGGCGGAAACGGCGCACGAAGATCGAGAGGTCAGCGCCGATTATCAGCCGCCGGCCAGCATCTGTTCAATGGCGCCAAGTGCCGCGTCGGCCTTCGCGCCGTCGGGTCCGCCTGCCTGCGCCATGTCGGGACGGCCACCGCCGCCCTTGCCGCCGAGCACTTCGGAGCCCTTCTTGACCAGATCGACCGCGTTGAAGCGCGAGGTGAGGTCGGCGGTAACGCCGGCGACGATACCAGCCTTGCCGTCCTCGGTGACGCCGACGATGACGACAACACCGGAGCCGATCTGCTTCTTGGCTTCATCGACGAGGCTCTTGAGATCCTTGATATCGATGCCTTCGACCTTGCGCGCCATCAGCTTGATGTCGCCGACGGTCTTCACGCCGTTGTCGGACGCGCCACCCGAAGCGCCGCCGCCCATGGCGAGCCTTTTCTTGGCCTCGGAGAGTTCACGCTCAAGCTTCTTGCGCTCGTCGAGCAGCGCCGCGGCGCGCGCAGGCATGTCGGCGATGGAACCGTGGAGCGCATGGGCTGCTTCGTTGGCGAGACTGATAATATGGTTGGCGTGCTTGCGCGCGGTACGGCCGGTCAGCGCTTCGAGACGGCGCACACCGGCAGCCACACCGGAGTCGGCAAGACCGGAGATGAATCCGATGTCGCCCGTGCGCTTCACATGCGTGCCGCCACAGAGTTCGACCGACCAGCCAAGCGAATTCCCGCTCGCGCCTGCAGGATTTTGGCCCATCGCCACCACGCGCACTTCGTCGCCGTATTTTTCACCAAACAGCGCGCGCGCGCCGGAGGCGCGGGCGTCGTCGAGCGCCATCAGGCGCGTCGTCACCGCTGAATTCTGCAAGACAAAATCGTTGGCGATATCCTCGACCTTCTCAAGTTCCTCGGCCGTGATCGGTTTCGGGTGCGAAAAGTCGAAGCGCAGACGATCCGGTGCAACCATCGAACCCTTCTGCGCAACGTGATCGCCCAGCACCTGACGCAGCGCTTCATGCAGGAGATGCGTCGCGGAATGGTTGGCGCGAATGCCAGAGCGGCGCGCGTGATCGACGTCGAGCGCCAGCGCCGTACTGACCTTCAACACGCCCTCTTCCACTGTGCCCTGATGAACGAACAGGTCGCCGGCGTTCTTGTGCGTATCGGTGACGCGGAAGCGCACGCCGTCGGCAGTCAAAAGACCTGTGTCGCCAACCTGCCCGCCGGACTCGCCATAGAACGGCGTCTGGTTGAGGACGACCGCGCCGGTCTCGCCCTTCTTGAGTTCGGCGACTTCCTTGCCGTCGCGCACCATGGCCGTGACGACAGCTTCGGCACTTTCGGTCTCGTAGCCGAGGAATTCCGTCGCGCCGAGCTTCTCGCGCAGCGGGAACCAGATCGCTTCGCTCGCCGTTTCGCCGGAAGTGAATCCTGCGGCACGCGCCTTGGCCTTCTGCTGCTCCATCGCCGCGGTGAAGCCCGCCGTATCGACCGTGATGCCGCGCGCGCGCAATGCGTCCTGCGTCAGGTCAAGCGGGAAACCGTAGGTGTCATAGAGCGTGAAGGCGGTTTCGCCCTTGAGGCTCTGCCCGCTGGAGAGTTTCCTGGTTTCGTCTTCAAGGATCGCGAGGCCACGCTCCAGCGTCCTGCGGAAGCGGGTTTCCTCAAGTTTCAGCGTTTCAGTAATCAACGATTCAGCGCGCAGCAGTTCCGGGTACGCCTGCCCCATCTCGCGCACCAGCACAGGCACCAGTTTCCACATCAGCGGTTCGCGCGCGCCAAGCAATTCAATGTGGCGCATGGCGCGGCGCATGATGCGGCGAAGCACGTAACCGCGACCCTCGTTCGATGGCAGCACGCCATCGGCGATCAGAAACGACGAAGCGCGCAAGTGGTCCGCGATAACGCGATGCGACGCCTTGCCCTGCGGATCGACGCCGGTGGCATCGGCGACGGCCTGGATGAGCGCGCGGAACAGATCGATGGAATAATTGTCGTGGGTGCCCTGCAGCACCGCCGCGATGCGCTCAAGACCCATGCCGGTGTCGATCGACGGCTTCGGCAGGTCGAGACGGACGCCACCGGCCTGCTGCTCGTATTGCATGAACACGAGGTTCCAGATTTCGATGAAACGGTCGCCATCGGCGTCCGGTGAGCCCGGCGGGCCGCCCGGAATATGGTCGCCGTGGTCGTAGAAGATTTCCGAACAAGGACCGCACGGGCCGGTGTCGCCCATCGCCCAGAAATTATCCGAGCCGGCGATGCGCACGATCTTGGAATCCGGCAGGCCGGCGATCTTCTTCCACAACTTGAACGCCTGATCGTCGTCGATATAGACGGTGACCATCAGCTTATCGACCGGCAGCGCGAACTCCTTGGTGATCAGGTTCCAGGCGAGTTCAATCGCACGTTCCTTGAAATAATCACCGAACGAGAAGTTGCCGAGCATCTCGAAGAACGTGTGATGGCGCGCGGTGTAGCCGACGTTGTCGAGGTCGTTGTGCTTGCCGCCGGCGCGCACGCATTTCTGCGACGAGGTGGCGCGCTGGTAGGGCCGCTTCTCGAGGCCGGTAAAGACGTTCTTGAACTGCACCATGCCGGCATTGGTGAACATCAGGGTTGGGTCGTTGCGCGGCACCAGCGGCGACGACGCCACGGATTCATGCCCCTCGGTCATGAAGTATTTCAGGAATGCCGACCGGATTTCGTTGACGCCGCTCATGTTCCAACCCTGGGGCTTGCCCGCGCGCGCCCTTAACTGACGTGACCCTGTGACCCGAACAATATGGGCGCCGAAGCGTTGGCGCCCAAGATATTTCGGGGGATTCCGGCCCCTTTCGAGGGCCGGACTATGCTTCTAGCGGCGTGTCCAGAGGCTGTCCAGAAAGGCCGCCATAACCGGCCCACGGGTTACGCCGCCCCGATGCCTCGGCTATAATCGCCGGACCGCTGGCATAGCCGCTATTACCGCCCTTCTCCCCATCACGGCAGAACAAGAAAACCGACATGAGCGCAACTTCCGTATCGAACCTCGCGCAGCGCCTGAAATCCGGGCGTTTCGTCCTCACCGCCGAGGTGGTACCGCCGATCTCCTGCGACCCGGCCGACCTGATGAAAAAGGCGCTGCCGCTGAAAGGCATCGCGGATGCCGTCAACGTCACCGACGGCGCGGGCGCGCGCGCCCACATGGGCGCGGTCGCCGCAGCATCCCTGATGCAGCAGGCCGGCATCGAGCCGATCCTCCAGCTGGTGTGCCGCGACCGCAACCGCATCGGCCTGCAGAGCGACCTGATGGGCGCTGCCGCACTCGGCATCCGCAACCTCCTGATCCTCACCGGCGACAAGCCCACCGCGGGCGACCAGCCCGAGGCCACCGCGGTGTTCGATCTCGATTCCATGCAGCTCTCGATGACGGCCAAAAAGATCGGCGAAGGCGAATTGCCGACCGGCACCAAGGTGCTTGGACCCATGCCGTTCTTCATCGGCGCTGCGGACGCGCCGATCGACCCCAAGCCGGACTGGCAGCCGACCGGCCTCAAGGGCAAGGTCGAGGCAGGAGCGACCTTCGCGCAGACCCAGTTCTGCATGGATGCCGGCGTGGTGCGCCGCTATCTCGTGCGGCTGACCGAAGCCGGTGTGCTGCCGGGCCTGCAGATGCTGATCGGCGTCAATCCGCTCCGCTCGGCGAAGTCCGCCAACTGGATGCGCACCAACCTGTTCGGCACCATCATTCCCGACAGCATGGTCGAGCGGATGGAAAAGGCGGCGGACCCTGCCACTGAGGGCCGCAAGATCTGCGTCGAATTCATCGAGGAACTGGCGACCATTCCGGGCGTCGCCGGCGTCCATATCATGGCGCCGGGCAACGACGCCGCCGTGCCGGACGTCATCAATGAGGCGCGGGCGCGGATTGCCAAGGCGAAATTGTAAAGCCAGTTTCGTCATGGCCGGACTTGTTCCGGCCATCCCGCTTAGGAACGCACGGTGCCCACCTTATCGGGATCGCCGGGACAAGCCCGGCGATGACGTGGAGAGAGTTCGACACAAGCCACAAAAACAAAACGCAGCCCTTCGGCTGCGTTTTTTCATTCCGGCCGTGTGGCTCTGGGTCCCGGATCTTCGCGCCGCGATGCGGCGCTCGTCCGGGACACGAGAATAGGATGTGACGCGCGGCCTCCGCTTCCTTCGGAAGCCCGGCGATTATTCCTCGTCGTCGTCGCCTTCTTCCTTCTCGGCGGCGAGAATCTTCTCGGCAATGACGCCGGAGTTGGCGCGGATGGTTGCCTCGATCTTGCTGGCCATATCGGGATTGGCCTTGAGGAAGGTCTTGGCGTTCTCGCGGCCCTGCCCGATGCGCTGGCTATCGTAGGAGAACCATGAGCCGGACTTCTCGACCACGCCGGCCTTGACGCCGAGATCGACCAGTTCGCCCATCTTGGAGACGCCCTCGCCGTACATGATGTCGAACTCGACCTGCTTGAACGGCGGCGCCAGCTTGTTCTTGACGACCTTGACGCGGGTCTGGTTGCCGACAACTTCGTCGCGGTCCTTGATCGCGCCGATGCGGCGGATATCGAGGCGCACCGAGGCGTAGAACTTCAGCGCATTGCCGCCCGTCGTGGTTTCCGGCGAACCGTACATCACACCGATCTTCATGCGGATCTGGTTGATGAAGATCACCATCGTATTGGACTTGTTGATCGAGGCGGTGAGCTTGCGCAGCGCCTGCGACATCAGACGGGCCTGCAGACCCGGCAGCGCGTCGCCCATTTCGCCTTCGAGTTCGGCGCGCGGCACGAGGGCCGCAACCGAATCGACCACCAGGATGTCAACGGCGCCGGAGCGCACCAGCGTGTCGGCGATTTCGAGCGCCTGTTCGCCATGGTCGGGCTGGGAAATCAGCAGTTCATCGACATTGACGCCGAGCTTGCGGGCATAGATCGGATCGAGCGCGTGTTCGGCATCGATAAAGGCGCAGATGCCGCCCTTCTTCTGGGCCTCCGCAATGGTGTGGAGCGCCAGCGTGGTCTTGCCGGAGGACTCTGGCCCGTAGATTTCGACCACGCGGCCGCGCGGCAACCCGCCGACGCCGAGCGCGATATCGAGGCCGAGCGAGCCCGTCGAAACGGTGTCGATATCCATCGACTTGTCGTTCTTGCCCAGTTTCATGATCGAGCCCTTGCCGAAGGCCCTCTCGATCTGGGAGAGCGCCGCATCAAGGGCTTTCGACTTGTCCATGGACTGGCTTTCGACGATTTTCAGGGCTGCTGAGGCCATTTCTCTCTCCTTATGACCTGGATGTCCGGGATTCGGAAGCCGACAACGTGGTCCCCACGCCCCAGTCCCCGATGATTGAGAAATGAATGTACACGATATGTTCCATGTTCGCAATATGTTCTTTTTCTTGGTTGGGTGCTGGCCCCTTTTATCTAGGGTTGTCCCCCTTTTTTGAGAACGAAGGTGATCCCTTTTACATGATATAGTATTGACTATGTAAGTTACTATAGCTACACGACACTCGTAACCTACACAGGAGCAAAAAATGCTGACTACCGCAGATCCGACCGGCGAGGCCATTCTTGCGTTGCTTCAGGAAGCACGGGCTAACCTCGACCGCATCGAAACTCTGTTACGCCCAGACGGCAACGTCGAAGCCGACGACCTTGACCCGAAGAGCCCCTTCAATAAAACCGGCGTAAACCTGACGCCTCGCGGCATCGAGGTTGCCTACCGCATGTTCGATGCGGGACGCACACGTTACGCAGTCAAAGAGGCGCTCGATATCAGCTACGGAGCAGCCACCCACCGTTTCCACGCATGGGAAAAAGCAGGCGGGAAGAATAGAGTTCGAAAGCCCCTTTAGCCTATCAAACAACGTGAACTAAACGAGGCCGCCTCAATTGGCGGCCTCTTTCATTGCCTGACTATTCCGGCTTACCGCTGGCGAATCGTCCGATGAGAATGAGCTTGCGCTGCTGCTCCAGCCAGCGGAGCTGGCGCAGTCCGTGCGAGAGAAACGTCAGCATCGCGTCACGCGCGCGCGGCGACGGCAGACCCGAGACGATGTTCTGCTGCGTGCGAAGCTCGGCACGGACTCCGGCCACCACGGCGTCAACGTCTGAACGATCAAGCTGATCCGGCATTTACTGAAAGCCCCCACGGTCTTCTAGACAACGTGGGAGGCCCTGTCTGCCGGGCCGCCACAGTAAGCCTGGCAGGCAAAAATGGCGCGGCGTGCCGGCCTAGTTTGAAACCGGCGGCGGCGTGCCGCCGCTGCCCTGGATCGCCTCCAGCGGCGGCGGTGCCTTCTCAAGCGGCGCATAGGGCGAACACGTATAGACCAGCACTGAAATCGCCATGATGGCGGCAACCGCCGCCACCAGTTTGATGAGACTATCCGCCATGCGACATGTTTTTCCGGCCGCCCAACTGCCTAAATAATCACCCCGCAAGCTGCCGCCGGGCGCGCGACAGCCTTCCAATCCTATTCCATCGCGCGGTTAAGTAACGCCCCCATCAGGTAATTTTGGAAATGTGCCCACTGGATGGGCAAACTTCCCACCCGAAAGTTGGGAACTGTGGATTTATGCCGAAAAAGCGTCTTTCAGGTTGTAATTTACAATTTAAATAACCTATGACGCATATAATTCACGTGATACCGGGCGCATGACACGGCGAGGCTTGGCAACGACGCCATACCGTCGCTCCGACCAGGGTTTCGCGCCATAGACCGAGCCGCCACGTCAAGGCAGCCGGATCCCGCAACACTGACATGCCAGGCCCTTTTTAGGGCCGGTTCGCGTTCGCACCCAGGAACCGGGCGCGGGCGGAAGGATTTTATTATGCCTTTTGCGAAACCGAGAGACGACAAGCCTGAAGTCCCGCATTGCCCGGATTGCAAGACAGAGATGGCTGCGGTGCTGTCCGTGCCGCTCGCCTATGCGCCCGGATTCGAAGACGTGTTCTACGAATGCCCGACGTGCACGCACGAAGTGAAGCGCACCGCGATCCCGATGTGATCGCGGTGCGTGAGCCCTGAAGTGCGGCCGCGGGCGTATTACGCCAGCCCCATCATCTTCAGCGCCGCGCGGCCCAGCACGCCGCAGGGATTCGCAAGCGTCTCGCCGATCTCGAAGTGATTGTAGTTCTTCGCGACAATCAGCCCGGCCTGCTTGCCGGCGGTGCTGACCGCGGCTGCGAAGTCGTGCGACTGGCGGATGAACTCGGGCGACTCGTTGGTGCCGACGGCCAGCACCAGCGGACACGCCAGCCGGCCGATGTGGCGCATGGCCGAGAGTTCGTTTTCGATTTCGTCGGTGAACGTCACATATTCCGAACGCTTGGAGCGCCGCACCGGCGCAAGCTCGTAGATGCCGCTGCACAAGAGCGCGCCCTTCAACATGTCCTGCGGCACGCCATGGCGCGTCAGATCTGCCATGACCGCGCAGCCGCCAAGATGCGCGCCGGAGGAGTGCCCGGTAAGATAGATGCGGGATGGGTCGCCGCCGAAGCTCGCGGCGTTCTTCCACACCCACGCGACCGCACGGCGCACCTGCTCGGCCATCGCCAGCAGATCGCCCTTCATGTCATCGACGCTGGCGAAATCCAGCACCACATGATGCGCGCCCGCGCGCACGAACATTTCCGCCTGATAGGCGAAGTCCGACGCCTTGCCGCGCCGCCACGCGCCGCCGTGCACGAAGATCGCGACCGGCGCGTTCGGCACCTTGCACCTGTAGATATCGAGCTTCTCGATTTCGGTCGGACCATAGGCATGACGTTCCGGCGGCGCGATATATTTCAGCGCCTCGACGCTGGCCGGGCCGCGGCGGCCGGTGACGATCTCCTGATTGCTCGCCCATTTGGCCTGGTCGTAGGCGTCGTCCAGTGTCTGCTGGTCCATGTCGCCCCAGACAATCGGACCTTGCGCGCGGGCAGCAGTCGGCGTCATCGTTTCACCCTTCAATGATTGCAAGCACGATAGCGACCCGGAACCGCGGCGCAAGCGCAGGCTGCGCAGACGAGATACGCGCGGGGGCAAGCCTCAATCCGCATCCGCCGGATCGTCGGCCAGATTGTCGTACATCGCGCGCAAGGTACGCCGCGCGGCTTCGAGATCGCGCGCGGGGAGCTTCGCAACAGCCTTTCGCTCATGCTCCCGCGCAATCGGGATCAGCCGCCGTACCAGCGTGCGGCCCTGCGCGCTGAGCGCCACCGCGACCTCGCGGTTATCGCTCACCGACCGCTCGCGCGTGATGAGGCCGCGCTTGAGAAGCCGCGCGACGATGCGCGACAAGGTCGACACCTCGATGCTGGTCATCGCTGCGAGATCCGTCTGGCGCTGGCCGCCGTTGTTCGACAGCGCCGCCAGCACGCGCCACGTGACAATGGTGAGATCTTCCGCATCGAGCGCATCGCGGGTGAAATTGGCGACGAACACCGCGCCGACACGGTTGATCAGGTAAGGAAAATAACCGGATAGATCGAGCTGGTTTTCTTTGCTCACGACGCCATCGCTCGCGGGGCCTGATACCTGTTTGTCCATATTTTCTAGGGTGTTATGCGGGGATTTACAATAGTTGCATGTGCAACTAATATTTCTCCCAACGCATTGAAAAAGACCGCCAACGGGAGACACGCCATGAAGTTCGGCTATTTCACCCTGAGTGATAACCACTACGCCAACAATGCCCGCACCGCGAACCAGTACGTCGCCGACATCGCGGCGGAAGCGATCTATGCCGACGAGATCGGCATGCACTCCGCCTGGCTGGGCGAGCATCACTTCGGCGACCTCGGCGTCCTCTCCTGCCCCGACCAGCTGCTCGCCTATATCGCGGCGAAGACGAAGCATATCCGCCTGGCGCCCGCCGTCACCGTGCTGCCGCTGCACCATCCGGTGCGCGTCGCCGAACAATGGGCTTCGCTTGACATGATTTCCAACGGCCGCGTCGATTTCGCCGCCGGGCGCGGCTACGACCGCCGCGAATACAATCCGTTCCAGGTGAATTTCGACGACAACCAGAGCATTTTCGAAGAAGGCATGGAGATCGTCCGCAAATTGTGGAGCGCCGACGCGCCGATCTCGCACCACGGCAAGCACTACAAGTTCGACAACATTCTCACCACGCCGCGCCCCGTGCAGCGCCCGCTGCCGGCCTATGTTGCGTCGTTCTCGAAGGCCTCGATTGAACTTGCCGCGCGCCTCGGCTGCGGCCTGATTGTCGCGCCGTTTGCCGCCGCCATGAGCTTCGGCGGACTGAAGCAGGTCGCGGATCTCTATCACGAGACCTGCGCCAAATACGGCACCCAGCCTGGCCGTCTGATGTGCAGCTACTTCACCCACTTCGCCGATACGCCTGAGCAGGAAGCCGCCGCGCGGGCGCGGCAGATACGCTATTACAAGGAATGCGTGATCGACAGCTTCCCCGGCGATCCGGCCACCGCGCCGCCAAGCTACCGCTATTTCATCGAGATCGTGCAGCGCCTGCACAAGATCAAGGCCGAAGACCTCTCGGAGAACGCCGTGCTAATCGGCAATACCGCGCGTGTGACGGAAATTCTCAAGAAGGTTGAGGCCGCTGGATTCGACGAGGTGATCCTTTACTTCAACGTCGGCCTCAAGCCCCACCAGCAGGTCAAGGACGAGATGGCGCGCTTCATGGCGGAAGTGAATCCGAATTTCGCGCAAAGTGAAAAGCGCGCGGTGGCGGCCTAGTATCCGGGCATAGGTTCTCTGCGAAAACGCGCGGCACAAAAAACCAGCCGCGCGCCATAATCCTGAAAACTACGGGGAGGACGCACGATGAGTACGCAGCAGAACAAGGACCGCATCCAGACCACGCATATCGGCAGCATGCCGCGCCCGCACGATCTCCTCGATCTGATGAAGGCGAAATACAACGGCAAACCCTACGACGAAGCCGCGCTGGAAAAAACGCTGGCAACTGCCGTGAAAGACTCGGTGAAGAAACAGGCCGAATGCGGCATCGACATCGTGACCGACGGCGAATTCTCCAAGCCCGGATTCTTCACCTACATCCAGGAGCGGCTTGAAGGCTTCGAGTCACGCCCGGACCAGAAGCGCGCCCTGTTCCAGATGGAAGTCGAAGCCTTCCCGGAATACTACGAGGAATATTTCAAGTCGGCGATGCTGGGCGGCGCGCTGGTCAAGATCGCGCCTGTCGTCTGCGTCGGGCCGGTGAAATACCGTGGCGAGAAGTTTGTGAAGCGCGATATCGAGAACGTGAAGGCTGCTGCAAAAGCCGCAGGCGTCTCCGACGATCACGTGTTCTTGCCAGCGACGGCGCCTTCCGGCGTCGGCACCAACGAATATTACAAATCCTACGAGGAATTCTTCCACGCCCTCGCCGCCGAGATGGGCAAGGAATACAAGGCAATCACGGATGCCGGCATTCTGGTGCAAATCGACGACCCGTTTCTGCCCGACATCTTCTTCGAGAAGGGTCTCGACGATGCACAGAAAAAACGCCGCGCAAATATCTACGTCGAGGCGATCAATGCGGCGATCAAAGGCATTCCGCCGGAGAAAATCCGCTTCCATACCTGCTACGGCATCAACGAAGGCCCGCGCCTTTACGAGGCCGCACTGGCCGACATCATCGACTACATGCTGAAGATCAATGCCGGTTCGTACAGCTTCGAGGCGGCCAACCCGCGCCACGAACACGAGTATCACCTGTTCGAGAGGGTGAAGGTGCCTGCCGGCAAGGTGCTGTGCCCCGGCGTCGTTACACACGCCAGCAATATCGTCGAACATCCCGAACTGATCGCCGAGCGCATCGTGCGTTTCGCCAAGCTGGTCGGCCGCGAGAATGTGATGGCGGGCGGCGACTGCGGATTTTCTTCGCAGGCGCTCTACAAGACCGAGGTTCATCCCACCGTTGTCTGGGAAAAGTTCAAGGCGATGCGACAGGGGGCCGATATCGCGACCAAACAGCTCTGGAAATAGTCCCGGAGAACTTCGCTTTCACGTTTTTGCAAATGAACGAAAGCTACCGTCAGCCGTTAGCTCCTGTCCCCTGCGCGCCCGCGCAGCAGATCTGGAGCAACGATGGCCGACCTTACGCCCCGCAAGGGCATGCCCAGCCCGCGGCTGGAAGAAGGCGAGTTTCGCAAACGCTACCTTGAGCAGTTTCACGATCCGGCGTTCAACAGCCTGACTGTCGAACTGGAGAAAATCGCGGACGTTGCGTGGGACGCCTACAGGAATTCCCGCAAAAGCCCGTTCACGCGCAAGGCCGGGCCGGACTTCGCCGATCCCGACTACGACCTTTCCATCGATTGGATCGCAGCAAGCGATACGATCAAGGCCGCGCAGCAACGCCATGATGAAAAGACACGTCCGCGCTATCTGCTGATCAACGCCTCGTCGCGCTCGGAACATACCTGTCCGGGCGAGATGTCGAAATCGTTTCGCATGGTCGAGATCGCCCACGAGATCATCGCGGCAGAAGGCGATGCAGATATCGAAGTGCTGGATATGAGCCGCCTCGCCTCGGAATACGGCCGCAACATTCATCCCTGCAAAGCCTGTTACTCGACGGCGGCGGCGCTCTGCCATTGGCCCTGCTCGTGCTATCCGAACCATTCGCTTGGCCAGACGCAGGACTGGATGAATGACATCTATCCGATGTGGGTTGCCGCGCATGGCGTGATGATCGTGACGCCGGTGAACTGGTATCAGGCTTCCTCGCCGCTCAAGCTGATGATGGACCGCCTTGTCTGCGCCGACGGCGGCAATCCCGATCCGACAACGACCCATGGCAAGCGTGCGCAGGAAGCCAAGGAAATCGAAATGGCCGGCTGGGATTATCCCCGCCATCTTGAAGGCCGTGTGTTCTCGCTCATCGTGCATGGTGATACCGAGGGCGTCGGGAATGTGCGGCGTGCACTGCACGACTGGTTGACCTCGATGCATTTGCTGCCGGCCGGCGCAAGCGCCGAGCTTGATCGCTACATCGGCTACTGGAAGCCCTACGCGACCAACCATCCCGACTTCGAAGACGACAAGGCGATACAGGACGAAGTGCGCAACGCCGCGCGCACGCTGGTCGAGGCGGTGCGGGCGAAGCTGTCGGGCAACCTCGTTGCGGCGGGTGAGAACCTGAAGGAGCCGAGGCCGAAATAGGCCCTTCGCGTGTGTTTCCGGGCCGCCTCGTCCTTCGATGCGGCCCCAAAAATAGCCGAGAGCGCGAGGAAATCTGATACAAATGGCCGACCTATAAAATCCCGCCTATCCCCGTAACCATTCGTTGACCGATCCAGTCAAATCCACGGCTCAAACTTCGCCGGATTTACGGTTTTAACGGCCTCATTCGCTAGTTTTCACGCCGGACAACGCGACACCGGGGAACCCGGGCGCGCAGGGACAGGCGTGACGGAATGACCGACACTTTCACCGCAAGGCTTGGCGCCGCGCAGACGACTGCCGCACGCATGCCGTCGCGCAGCTTCGTTGACATTGCCGACGTGCCGGTCGCTGCATGGCGCGATCTGTTTTCGCGCGCCGCCGAACCCAACGCATTTTATCATCCGTCGTGGGCACGCGCCGCCTCGCAGCATTAACGCGAAGCCGCCGGCGCCAAGGCCCTGCTCGTCTGGGATCCTTATGACCGCACGCGGCTGATCGGCCTGATGCCCGTGGTATCCGGCTGGCAGGCGCTCGGCATTCCGCTGCCGTTCCTCGTTGCCTGGCAGCCTTACACCCGTCTCACCACGCCGCTGCTCGATGCCTCGCGCGCGGCAGAGGCCGCCGCCGGCCTGATCGAGGCCGCTCGCGCTGAAGGTGCGCGCGCACTCCTCCATATCGACTATGCGCCGGATGGCGCAGCCGCACAGGCGTTACATGGTGTCCTTGCCGCTCGCGGCGTCACACCGCGCGTGTTGCGCGTGCGTGACCGCGCCATACTCGACGCTACGGTTGAGCCCGACGCCATGCTTCACGATGCGCTCGGCGCCAAAAAACTCAAAGAGCTGCGCCGCCAGCGCAACCGCCTCGAAGACGGCGGCGAAGTTAAATTCACCGTTGTTACCTCGCCCGCCGACGTCTCGGCCGCGCTCAATAATTTCCTCGCGCTGGAATCCTCCGGCTGGAAGGGTGCGCGCGGAACGGCGCTTGCCGCCGACGATGGTGACGTGGCTTTCATGCGCGCGGCGACTGCCGCCCTTGCCACCGATGGCCTGTGCGAAGTCGTCACGCTGACCGCCGGCGATAAGCCGGTCGCCGCCGGCATCGTGCTGCGCCATGGCGAACGCGCGTATTTCTTCAAGATCGCCTACGACGAGGAACTCGCGAAGAGTTCGCCCGGCGTGCAGCTCACGCTCGACCTGACACGCCACCTCTGCGCCGACGCTTCGATTACCAGCATCGACTCCACCGCCAACGCCTATCATCCGATGATCGACAAGATCTGGCGCGGGCGCATGGCAATTGCCAGTGCACTGATCCCGCTGCGCGCCAACGATCCGCTGATCGGCACGATCCAGTTCCTCATCAACGCCCGCGAGCGCACGCGCCGCGACGCCCGCCGCTATTTCCACCTGCTGCAAGACCGCCTCCACGCCCTTCGGGAGAAACTGCGATGAACGTCATCGAAGCCATCAATTCCGGTGCGCTAACCACCCAGTTCCCGCACAACACGTTCGCGATCCGCCACGCTTATGCGGGAAATCCGCTGTTCACGCTGCCGCGTATCATCGAATTGCTGCGCTCGCTGCCGCGCGACCGTATCGAGTTCAACTCCGGCAAGGCCGCCATCAGCCAGGACCCGAATTCCACACCGATGGTCGATCTGCCGCCCGAGGAAATCGTGCGCCGCATCGATACGTCGGGCGCATGGATGGTACTCAAGCGCGTCGAGACCGACCCCGCCTACCGCGCCATCATCGAAGAAGTGCTGCTGACGCTCGCGCAATCGCGCGGTTGCAAGAGCATCGAGGAAGCCGATTTCCGCGATATCCAGGGCTTCATCTTCGTGTCGTCGCCGAAATCGACGACGCCGTTTCACGCCGACAGCGACGAAAACATCTTCGTACAGGTCCACGGCGAAAAATTCTTCCATGTTTACGACAATCGCGACGGCTCGATTGCATCCGATGATGTTCTGGAAGACGTCGTCGTGAAGCATCGCAACATGCCCTACCAGCCGCAGTACGATGCCAAGGCGGTCCATTACACGCTGCAGCCCGGCGACGGCATCTTCGTGCCGTACCAGTGGCCGCATTATGTGCAAACCTCGGACAGCTATTCGATTTCGCTCTCCATCACCTGGAAAAGCCGCGACGTGCGCCGCCGTAACGACATCACCGTCGTCAACTCGATGATGCGGAAAATGGGCCTGCCGCAGCGCGCACCGGGCGCAAACCCTGCGCTCGACACGATCAAATGGACGGGACTGCGCTGCGTGATGGCGGTCGTCGAACCGCTGCGCAGGAGCGAGTTCGTGCGCCGCGCCGTGCGCCGCATCGCGTTCGGCAAGCACGCCAACTACTACTATCGCGCGGACAAGCAGAAGGCGGCGTAGGCCATCCACTCCCGCCCTCAACGCATCGAGCGGTTCGATATTATTTCCGCTCGATCCCGGCCTCCGAGATCACTTTCGCCCATTTCGCGACATCGTCCCTGACGCGCACGCGCATCTCCTCGCGCGTATTGCCGCGCGCCTCCAGACCAAATTTGGCACTGGCGGCCTTGATAGCTGGATCGCTCAGCGCTTCATTGATGTTCTGATTGAGCAACGTCAGGATTTCCGAAGGCGTCCGCGCAGGCGCGGCAAGGCCGTTCCAGCTTGTAACGTCGTATCCGGCAAGCCCGCCCTCCGCGACAGTCGGGACATCGGGAAGCGCCGATGCACGATCCCGGCCGGTGGTTGCAATGGCGATGGCCTGCCGGTCGCTGAGCACTCCTTCGAGTCCGGCCTGATATTCGAACGCGACATCGATATCGCCGCGGATCACCGCCGTCACGAGTTCCGGCGTGGTCTTGTAGGGGATCATCGTAACGGTAATGCCGGCCATGGATTTGAATAGCTCGGCGGAAAGGTGCTGCGTGCTGCCGGGGCTGATGGTTCCGAAATTGAGTTTGCCGGGGGCTGCCTTGGCGGCGGCGACCACGTCGCCAACCGTCTTGTATGGAGACCCCTGCTTGGCCGCGACGACCAGACTGTAATATGCGGTCGAGGAAATCGGGGCGAGGTCCTTCTCGAGATCATAGGGCAGCGTTTTGAAAAGCGACTTCGCGGACGTAAGCCCTCCCCCGATCATCGCCAGCGTGTATCCATCCGGGGCCGATGTCACGACTGCCTGAATTCCGACGACCCCTCCGGCACCGGGACGGTTTTCAATGACGAACTGCTGGCCAAGCTTCTCCGATAGTTTTTGCGCAACCAGACGCAACACCACATCAGCGATGCCGCCAGGGCCGTAGGGCACAATGATGCGCACCGGGCGAACGGGATAAGTCTCTGCGGCGGCAAGCGGCACAGCCGCACCGGACACAAAAAGAGCTGCGGCAAGCGCGAGCGCGCGTTTAGTGACGCACTTGCGGGAAGGTGCATCGGTCGCGTGCATCGTAAGACTCATCGCCTGCATCCTTGCTGTCAGTCTTCCAGCGTTTCGCCAAGCACGTCGATAGTCTCGGCAAAAAGATCATCGACGCGCATCGGCCGTGGCAGCAGCTTTTGCTGCTCGCAATAGAGAAGCACCGTTTCCAGCGCGTGGCGATTGGCTTTGATGCCGACCGGCGTCATGCCGGGACCGTTCGCGACCGCAGGCCTGGCGCGGCGAACCGCCTGCCACAGTTCACGGATCGCAACCTTGTTGGCAACTGCAATGTCCCGGCGCACCATCAGCATGTGATTGATCGGGATCACAGCGTGTTTTGCATACCAAGCGCGCGCCGCCGCGTCCGGATCGGGGATCACCGCGACAAAATCAGGATCGTCGGGCAAGTCATTGCCGAGAATGGCGGCATCGATCTCTCCGCGGCGCAGCATGTCCGGCAGACTGCGATCAGGCGGCACGCGCTCGACCCATTCGGGGTCATTGTATTCGGCCAGATGCGCGCCCTCCTGGGTCATCCAATGCACGCTCTCCGTGCGTACGCCGTAATCGTTCTGAAGGATGCCGCGAATCCACATGCCGGTGGTTTGCGTATAGGCGCGCACACCGATGCGCTTTCCGGTGAGTTCCTCCGGCCGCAACGGCGTCGATTTCCGCGTGATGATGCAACGCTGCTGAAACCGTGCGGCGATCACGGCCGGCAACAGCAGCAGCGGCTTGCCATAAGCGAGCGCCTGCAAGGCCGTAACGATGGCCATTTCGCTGACGTCGAATTTCTGTTCCCGCGCCATCGGAGCGAAGGCGCGATGGATCGGCTCAACGTCCACAAACGCCAGTTCAAATTTGGCGTCCGGCTGCGCCTCCATCAAGCCAGCACGCCAGGCGCTTGAACCGAGCGCGGTTTTCAGTTTCAGCCTCGATTGCCCGGACATTGCGGTTATCCGGCCTTGCGCGCCAAAACGGGATACAGCCGAAGCGCGGTTCCGCCGAATATGGCGTCGCGATCGGAATCGCTCAGACATCCCAAACCTTCCCGCGCCTCGGCGAGCAGATGCGACAATGGTCCTTCGTGCGCCGGAAAATTCGAGCCCCATGCAATGCGGTCCGCGCCGAACGCTTTTACCAGCCGCGGAAAAAACGCCTGCGGCGTGGACGCGCCAGCATTCGCTTCTTCAATCGTGCGGCTGGTCAGTTTGAGAAAAACATTGGGATAGCGGGCGAGATCGAAAAGCCACTGCGCGGCCTTGTAGGGTGGCCCGTCCGAAAGCGTCACACGCGCAAGGTGATCGAGGATGATCGGAACGCGGCGGAAGCGCGACAGCAGCGTCAGCAAATCGGGAACGCCTTCGGGACGCATTTGCAGGCAAACCGGAAGCGTTGCCGCCTCTGCACGTTCCCACACGGGAAACGTCTTCGGATCAGCCAGCCACCCCGCCTGCCCCGGACTCGTGCTGCCGGTGGTAAACAGGCGCATGCCGGTCAGCCCCGCGCGCGTCCAGCACTCGAATTTCTCGCAAGCATCGTCAGCCAGCATGTCGAGAGAGAACACGCCGGTGAAACGGCCGGGGTGCGCTTTCACGGAGTCGGCAAGATAGGAATTGTCGAAGCCGTAGGCCGTCGAGGCATGGACCACGGCGGACTTCGCGACGCCGGCTTCATCCATGGCGGCAATCAGCGCTTGCGCACTGGTCGGTCGCGTGCGCGACCAGTCGGATTGCTTTCCGCCGAGCGGCGCCAGCGGATACCGCACGGTGTCGGACGAAATCACATGGGTATGGATATCGATGATTTCGGCCATGATTCCTCAAGCTCTCTCCTCGTCATCGCCGGGCTTGTCCCCGCGATCCCGACAAGACGGGCACCCCTGCTCACCTAAACGAGATGGCCGGGACAAGCCCGGCCATGACGAACGTATATGACGCGCGAGATCGCGTTCAACCCAAATTCAGTTCCTTGAAAAAGTCATTACCCTTGTCGTCAACAACGATGAACGCGGGGAAATTCTCGACCTCGATCTTCCAGATCGCTTCCATGCCAAGCTCTGCATATTCAACTACTTCGACCTTCTTGATGCAGTGTTCAGCGAGGTTTGCGGCAACGCCGCCGATCGAACCCAGATAAAAACCGCCGTATTTCTTGCACGCCTCGCGCACGGCCGGCGCGCGGTTGCCCTTCGCCACCATCACCATGGAACCGCCGGCGGCCTGGAAATCGGCGACGAAACTGTCCATCCGGCCAGCCGTCGTGGGGCCGAAAGCACCGGAAGCATAGCCATCTGGTGTCTTGGCAGGGCCGGCATAATACACCGGGTAGTTCTTGAAGTAGTCGGGCAAGCCCTGCCCGGCCTCTAGCCGACCACGCAGTTTGGCATGCGCCGCGTCGCGCGCCACGATCATGGTGCCGGTGAGCGAAAGCCGCGTCCTGATCGGATGCTTCGTGAGCTGGGCCAATATCTCTTGCATCGGCTTGTTGAGGTCGATCTCGACCACCGCGCCGCCGAGCTTGTCGGTCGCGACTTCCGGCAGGTACTGCGCCGGGTTGTGTTCAAGCTCTTCGAGGAACACGCCGTCCTTCGTGATCTTGCCCATCGCCTGACGGTCAGCCGAACACGACACGCCAAGCCCAATCGGCAGCGACGCGCCATGACGCGGCAGCCGCACCACGCGCACGTCGTGGCAGAAATACTTGCCGCCGAACTGCGCGCCGACGCCGAGCGACTGCGTCATCTTCAGAATTTCCTGCTCCATCTCAAGATCGCGGAACGCGTGGCCGTCCTCGCCGCCCGTCGTTGGCAGCGCGTCGAGATATTTGGTCGAGGCGAGCTTCACGGTCTTCATGGTGAGTTCGGCGGAGGTGCCGCCGATGACGATGGCAAGGTGATACGGCGGACACGCCGCGGTGCCGAGCGTCAGCACCTTTTCTTTCAGGAACGCCAGCATGCGCTCGCGCGTCAGGATCGACGGCGTCGCCTGAAACAGGAACGACTTGTTGGCCGACCCTCCCCCTTTGGCGACGAACAAGAACTTGTATTCGTCCTCATGGTCACCGACGCCTTGCGCATAAATCTCGATCTGCGCCGGCATGTTGTTCGCGGTGTTCTTCTCCTCGAACATCGAGACAGGCGCGACCTGCGAATAGCGCAGGTTCTTTTTGAGATACGCGTCGCGCGCGCCCTCGGCGAGCGCGGCCTCGTCCTCGCCGCTGCTCCAGATCAGCCGGCCCTTCTTGCCCATGATGATCGCGGTGCCGGTGTCCTGGCACATCGGCAGCACGCCGCCGGCAGCGATGTTGGCGTTTTTCAGAAAATCAAACGCCACGAACTTGTCGTTGTCGGATGCTTCCGGATCCTCGACGATGGACTTGAGGCTCGCAAGATGCGCCGGTCGCAGCAGGTGGTTGATGTCGATGAACGCGGCCTCGGCCAAAGCGCGGATCGCCTCGCGCGACACCACCAGCACGTCGCGGCCCATGACCTTCTCGACGCGCACGCCCTCGGACGTGATCTTGCGATAGGTGGTGTTGTCCTTGCCGAGCGGAAACAGCGGCGAGTGGTGATACGGCGGGACCGGCGGGGTGACGGGGATGTTCATCGTTTAGACCCAAAAACGCTAGCTGAGACCGAATTTGTAATCGTTTTAAAGTCGCGGGGGAAGACACAGAGTAAAGCAGATCCGATAATGCTGGAATAACCCGCTGGGCCCGCCTCATGACACTTATCGCGAGAATGTCGTTTGAAGACATACCCTCCTATTTAGGCGACCTGCTGCTCTCTCGCGAAGGTAAGCACACACAGATCGTAGACATTCCTGCGGCCCGTAATATCAATTCGTTGTTGCCGACATCAGCAACGCGCTCAATTATTGCCCTACGTCAAAAAGTGAATATTTTATCAGACGAGTTGATCGTCGCGTGGGCAGGGTCGTACTCGCAAGCAAGAGTAGCAATGCGTGATATGCTGCAGATGCAGCAAAACGGCAGGCTAAACAATCAAAGCTTTGAAGAATACATCAACGCAGCAGATCCGAGAGATATAAACGACCTCAGTCTACTAGCCACGAAATGCACACCGTCTAATAACGGCCAGCATGGGGTGACTTTCGAACACATAGATTTCAATTTCAACGAGATGAAAAAAAATGGTGAGGCCCATGCGACTTGTGGGTCAGGCACGGATACATTTTTCAACATCATTCCCCAAGTGACCAAGTCCTTACGTCGCGTCAAACGCGGATCATCCAAAGCCTTTACACAGGTCGAAGCTCTAACAGGATGTTGAAAAAGGGTCTTCCCTTGGGCCCGCTAGCGTGATTCCGTCTTGTTAACGCAGGACGGAGGTGAGCGATGCGCGGGATGGATGAGAGATCGGGGTCGCTGTTTTCATACGTCGATCTTGAAGGGCGGATTCCG
>CANJBX010000005.1 GCA_947472885.1 Hyphomicrobiaceae bacterium | reverse complement strand
CGGGGCTGGGTGGGGCCGGGGGGGGCGCCCCCCCTCCGCATGAGGCTGCCCCTCACCCCGACCCTCTCCCCGCAAGCGGGGAGAGGGGGCGCAGACAGTCTTGCTTGTGACGCAAAGCCCTACGCCGCGCTCCGCTTGCCCCACAGATGCTCGCTGGCGAGCTTCGCCCCTTCGGCCATTGCCTTGAGCTTCGCCCACATGATGCTCGGGTGGACGCGCCGCGCGAACGGGCTTTGCGCAAAGCCGCAATCGCTCGACGCCATCACGTTCTCCTTGCCGACAATATCGGCGAAACGGATGAGACGGTCGGCGATCAGTTCGGGATGCTCCAGCACATTGGTGGCGTGGCTGATGACGCCGGGCAGAATCTTCTTGCCCTTCGGCAAGGTCACGTTCTTCCAGACTTTCCATTCGTGTTCGTGGCGCACGTTGGCGGCCTCGAACGAATAGGCGCCGACGTTCACCTGTAACAAGAGGTCGATAAAATCCTTCATCTCGACGTCGAACTGGTGCGGACCGCTCCAGCTTCCCCAGCAGATGTGATAGCGCGTCTTTTCCAGCGGCACGCCTTCGAGCGCGTGGTTGAGTGCGTCGATGCGCAGCTGCGCCCATTGCTTGTATTGCGAAAGCGACATCGGCGGCACGAGTTTCTCCTGCATGAACGGCAGGAAGGCGTCGTCGATCTGCACATAAAGTCCGGCGTCGGCAATCGCCTTGTATTCGACGCGCAGCGCCTCGGCGAGCGCGAAGAGATATTCCTTTTCAGTCTTGTAATACTCGCTCATGCCACCCGGCATCGCGCTGGCCGGCGCAACGACGGGAAGGAACACGCCTTCGACCTTCACCCTGGCGGCGGCGCTCTTCAGATTGTCGATGTCGCGTTGCAGTTCCTTGTGTCCGACATAGGTGATCGGCCCGGTATTGATGAAACGGTTGCCGAGCCGGGATGCGAGGCCCGTCGCCTTGTCGGCTTCGGCGTAATATTCCGGGAAGGCTTCGCGGTCGCGCCCGCTGCCGGGCGACGCCATCGGGTCTTTCGCTTCCTCGGCGGTCATCTTGCGCGCCGTGATGTTGGTCAGCCGCGCATGGACATAGAACGCCCAGTTGTAGCCCTTGCCGAATTCGCCATCGCTGACGACATCGACGCCGGCTTCGGCCTGCTGCCGCACGATTTCCGCGACGGATTCCTTCAGCGCATGCTCATAGGCGTCCTGCGACGGCGGCTTGTCGCTTTCCATCGCACGGAGGACTTCGACAAACTTGGGCGGACGTATCAGGCTGCCGACATGGGTGGTCAGGATGCGATTGCGCATTGCGCATATTCCTCCGCTGTGGCGTTTTTATCTTGAAAACAGTTTAGCGATCCCGTTTGTCGGAGGGTAGCGCTTGTGGCGACACGGGCGGTACGTTGGGCAGGAACGCGACGGGTTGGGCGAGGATTGGCCATGGCCGCGAAGAACTATGACTACGTCATCGTCGGCGCGGGTTCCGCGGGTTGCGTGCTGGCGAATCGCCTGACCGAAGAGCCGGCAGTGCGCGTGCTGGTGCTTGAGGCGGGCGGATGGGACTACAACCCGCTGATCCATGTGCCCATCGGCATCGGCATGATGCACAAGCACCGCATGCACGACTGGGGCTACGAGAGCGAGCCCGAGCCGAACGCTAACAATCGCCGCATCGAGGCGATGCGTGGAAAAGTCCTCGGCGGTTCGTCTTCCATTAACGTCACCGGCTTCACGCGCGGCGACCGCGGTGACTACGATCGCTGGGCGCAGAAAGGCGCACTGGGCTGGTCCTATTCCGACGTGCTGCCGTATTTCCGGCGGATCGAAACCTGGGTCGATGGCGCGAGCGCCACGCGTGGTGGCGACGGCCCTGTCGGCGTGCAATGGGCGCGCAAGTTCGATCCGATTTATGAATCCTGGATCGAAGCCGGCATCGCGGCAGGCTACAAGGCGATCCCCGACTCGAGCGGCGGCGATACCGAAGGGTTTGCGCCGAGCCAGTATTCGATCCGCAACGGACGCCGTGCCTCGGCCGCGACGGCGTATCTGAAGCCCGCGCTGAAGCGCAAGAATCTCACGGTGAAAATCAATGTCACCGCGACGCGCGTGTTGCTGGAGGGTTCTCGTGCCACCGGCATCGAGTATATCGAGCATGGCGTCATCCAGCAGGCCATGGCCGACCGCGAGGTGATCCTCTCCGGCGGCACCTACAACACGCCGCAACTGCTGATGCTTTCAGGCATCGGCCCTGCGGACCACTTAGGCGAAATGGGCATCAGGACGATTGCGGACCTGCCGGTTGGAAAAAACCTGCAGGACCATTGGGCCGCCGCCGTGATGTATGCGCGCAAGGAGCCCGGTCCGTTCCATGGCATGATGCGGTTTGACCGCATGGCGGTGAACATGCTGCGCGCATATTTTCTCGGCACGGGACCTGCAACCTCGATCCCGAGCGGCACGCTTGCCTTCATCAAGACGCGGCCGGAACTCGCGGTGCCGGATATCGAATACATGTTCCCCGGCTCGCCGCCCGGCGTGCGTCTGTGGTTCCCCGGTGTGAAGGCCGCGTACAAGGATGCTTTCGGCATTCGTCCGGCGATCTTGCATCCGGACAGCCGCGGCACGGTGAAGCTGCGCTCAACCGACCCGACGGCGCATGTGAAGATTCATTTCAACCCGTTCTCCGCGCCGAACGATCTGCCGACGCTGCGCGAAGGTGTGCGCCGTGGCCGAGAGATCGCGATGCAGAAGCCAATGGATAAATATCGGGGCCCTGAAATCTCGCCGGGGCCGACGGTGACGACCGATGCCGACATCGATGCTTTCATCCGCCGCACGACGCTCACGGTGCATCACCCGTCCTCGACCTGCGCTATGGGCATGGGGCCGGACACGGTGCTCGATCCCGACATGCGCGTGCGCGGGATTCAAAATCTGCGTGTGGTCGATGCCTCGGCGATGCCGGACCTCGTTACCGCACACATCCATGCCTGCGTGCTGATGATGGCGGAGAAGGCCGCTGACATGATCCGCGGCAAGCCGGCGTTGACGCAGTGAACTGAGTTTATCGGAGGTCGCGTTGCTCACCTCTCCCCGTTTACGGGGAGAGGTCGGATCGCAAAGCGATCCGGGTGAGGGGGAGTCAGAGAAAGATGCCCCTCATCCCAACCTTCTCCCCGCAAGCGGGGAGAAGGAGTGGACCGCCGTTGCGGCGGGTACTCGTAGACGAAAAACTACGCCCCCTCGATCATTCGCATCAGCACGCGGTCCTTGCGGATGAAGTGATGGAACAGCGCGCCCCCGATATGGGCGGCGAGCAGCAAGCACATCGCCCAGCCGATATACATGTGCAGGGCGAACAGCATTTCCGAGAAGGCGCGGTCTTCCTTCCAGATTGGCGGCAATTGGAACAGCCAGAACACCTTGATCGGCGCGCGATAGGCCGACGTAGCGATCCAGCCGATGACCGGCTGGGCCAGAATGCAGGCATACAGCATGTGGTGCACCGCCTCGGCGGCAAGCTGTTGTGAGCGCGGAATGTCGAACGGCAATGGCGGTGGCTTGTGGGTCAGGCGCCAGTAGATGCGAAACAGCACGATGGGAATGAGAACCGCGCCAAGCGAGCGGTGGAGGTCGAACAGGAAGTCGGCCGCCGGTCCTGGGCCGAGCCGACCCATGGCGATGCCCATGGGGATAGCCGACAGCACAAACAAAGCCGTCAGCCAGTGCAATACGCGCGCGGTTACGGTGTATGTCCCAGTGTGATCGTTTAGTGGCATGGTGGTCCCCGAAGCGTTTTCCTGCGCTACTATACAACTGAAATTGAATTTTCTCGATGGGTTCCTGGCTGGTGATGGACGCGACCGATAGCTGGCTGAATGTGCCCGCGCTGCTGCGCGACCCGGATGCGCCGTTGCCGCAGCCGTGGCGGGACATGTTCGCGCCGCTGCGCTCCGGTGGCGTCGATGATCTGATGGTCGTGGCGCAGATGGGCCAATCGATCGACGGGCGCATCGCGACCGAAAGCGGCCATTCCAAGTATATCAACGGCCCGGCGGGCCTCGATCATCTGCACCGGCTGCGCGCGGTGGTCGATGCGGTGGTGGTCGGCGTTGGCACGGCGGTGGCGGATAATCCGCAGCTCACGGTGCGGCGGGTGAGCGGGCCAAGCCCGGCCCGCGTGGTGATAGATCCGCGCGGCAGGCTGCCGGCTTCGGCGCGGATGTGGGCGTCCGACGGTGTGCGGCGCATTGCCATTGTTGGGCAGGACGCGAAGCCGAAATTGCCGTCCGGTGTGGATGTGCTGCGCGTGCCGCTCATTGCCGGCCGCGCCGCGCCGGCGGCGATATTGCAGGCGCTGGCGTCGGCGGGGTTGCGCCGCATCATGATCGAGGGCGGGGCGCATACGGTGTCGGGTTTTCTCACCGCGGGTTGTCTCGACCGGCTGCACATCGTGGTCGCGCCGATGCTGCTCGGTGCCGGTCAGCCGAGCGTTGAACTCAAGCCCGTCGAGTTCGCGCACGATGCGCTGCGCCCGCCGGTGCGTGCGCATCTCCTCGCCGATGAAGTCCTCTTTGATATTGACCTGTCGCGTCAGCGCGTCGTGGCCGGCCGCGCGAACACGTCGCGATGACCGACACGCATTGTTGAAACGCCTCTGGCGACGAGCGCGCGCCGCCGTGCAAACCAGCCCGCGATATCCTGAGTATCGATCCCGCCGATCTCCTGTGCGGTCTGTGACCATTGCGTCAGCATCGCACTCTGCATCTCGCGGTCTTCCACGCCGATGACCCAGTCAGATCCGCCTTCGACAACCGAGAAGCCGACCGACTTGCAGCTTCTGACCAGCTCCGCCGCTGCCGCGCCGCCGAGCGCGGGACCAAATCCCTTGTCGCTGGTCTGGTGACGATTGACCGCGGCGATGATTGACGCATCGAGCCGGTCAACCGGATCGAGCGTAACTTCGCCGGTGTAGGTCAACGTCGCATAGAGCGGCAGGTTGCGCGCCGCGCATTCGGTGACGAGCCGCTCAAGCCATTCCTGCGAGACGAGATCCAGGAGCGCGCTGGTCGCAATCAGATCAGGTCCGCCGTCGAGCGTTGCTTCGAGGTCGTGCATGAGGTCGACCGGCCTGGTTCTGATCGAGCTGCCCGCAGGCGCAGGCGGCGTTTCCGCGCGCGCCAGCAGGCTGAGGTCGTTGTCGTAGAGCCGCCAGTGCTGCGGCTGAGGCAGATGGGTGCCAAGCGCACGCCGGGTTGCGCCCGTGCCGCAGGCAAGGTCGGCGACGATCAGTGACGGCAGGCCCTTGAAGGCAGCGGCAACAGCCTTGACGACGTCGGCATTGCGCGCGCGTGCGTCGAAACCTTCGCGTAGCGAAAGCCAGTCGGCAGCGAAGCGAGTCATGTGGCAGCCTTGAGGGCGGAAGCAAACTGCATGGCAGTGGTTTGCCAGCTTTGCAGGCCGTGTGCTGCTGTCAGTGCTGCGGCGCGATGACGCTGGCGTTCGGCGGGGTCCGACATCATGCGCCGCAGGGCGGCGGTG
The DNA here is from genome assembly GCA_947472885.1 of Hyphomicrobiaceae bacterium. Classification (GTDB taxonomy): domain Bacteria; phylum Pseudomonadota; class Alphaproteobacteria; order Rhizobiales; family Xanthobacteraceae; genus CANJBX01. The sequence goes on along the minus strand of CANJBX010000005.1, from coordinate 78,927 downwards.
AGTGCGGGTGCATCGCCGGGCGGCACGACAATTCCTGCTTTCCCGACGGTGTTGCCGAGCGCGCCGCCGCTGGTGGCGACGATGGGAAGGCCATGAGCGATGGCGCTTGCCGCAGCCATGCCGTAACCCTCGAACAGCGAGGCCTGCACGAAGACATCAGACCCGCAGTAGGCGGCGGCGAGTTCGGCGTCGCTCACGATGCCCCTGAGCGTGATGCGTTCGCCAAGTTTTTCTGCTGCAATGGCGGCATCGAGCGCCGCCGCGGTTTGCGGATCTCGTGCCGGATCGCCTGCAATCGTCAGATGCCACGGCAGGTCGGTGAGTTGCGCCAGCGCGGCAATCAGCACGCCGTAGCCTTTGCGCGGCACGATGGAGCCGACAGTGAGCAGTCGCAGGATGCCGTCGCTGCTGCCGGTGGCTTGCGCTACGGCGTCGTGGCCGGGTTCGGCAATGGTGATTTTATTCTTCGGAACGCCGTAATCGGCCAGCAGGATTTCCGCTGTCGATGTGCTGGTCACGACAATTTTCTTTGCATGAGAAAGCGCATCGCATTCGGATTTCCGAAGCGCCTCTGCTTCGTCAATGCTCAAGCCGGTTTCCAGCGCCAATGGATGATGCACCAGCGCGACGATGGAATGCGTCTTCGCAAGTCCCGCCGCAATTTCGGGAATGACACCCAGCGCCAATCCGTCGATCATCAGCAGTGCGTCGTGCGGTGTCGTGCCGAGGACGTACCCGGCGACAGCGCGTTGCGCGTCGTTGGGTCTGGGAAAACAATCTCCAATGTCGATCGCATCGACATGCCAGCCGAGTGCCTGCAATTCCGCGATTACGCGACGGTCATAGGCATAGCCGCCGGTCGGTGTCGCAAGATCGCCGGGTACCGCAAACGTAATGCGCCCGGTCACGGTGCGCTCACCACAGTGGCGCTTCGTAGGACGCGCGCGCGACATGCGATTCCGACAACGTGACACGCACGGTATGAAGATCGCGCGGCTCGCGGCCGAGGCGGCCTTCGTGCGCGGCCTTGGCGATGCGGTCGCGGATATATTTCGCGAGGAATTCCGTCGTCGTGTTGACGCCCTTGAACTCCGGCATCTCGTCGAGATTCTTATAATTGAGATCGCCGAGGATTTCCTTCAGCACCGTATGCGCGCACCCAATGTCCACCACGATGCCGTTGTCATCGACTTCCTTTGACAGGATGGCGGCATCGACCACGAAGGTCGCGCCATGCATTGCCTGCGCCGGGCCGAATACCGCGCCGCGAAACGAATGGGCGATCATGATGTGGTCGCGAACTTCAACAGTGAACACGGAAACCTCTTTGCGTTAGTAGTCGATCACCTGGCACAGCACGCCGCTGCCGGGTGCCAGAATGCGCGGCAGGGCGGCGGGCAAGTCAGCGAACGGAATAGCGGGGGTCAGAAGCGCGTCGAGCCTTGGGTCGTCCAGGAGTGCAATCGCCGACGCCAGCCGCCGTGCGTAAGGCCAGCGCGGGCGGTGAGACGGCGCTACGCGGCCGACCTGGCTCGACATAAGGGTTAGCCGGCGGCTGTGAAATGCGCCGCCGAGCGGAAGAGAGACTTCGCCGTCGCCATACCAGCTCATTTCGATGATTTTTGCTTCATCGCCGGCGAGCGAAATAGCCGTCGCCAGTCCCGCACCATTGCCGCTGGTGTGAAACACCGCGTCGCATTCCTGTGGCGCGCTGTTTGGTAACGCGAATTTCAATCCAAGCGCCGCCGCGAGTTTTGCACGCGCCGCATCGACATCTATCAATGTGATATCCGCGCCCGGCAGCTTGCTGCACAGGAACGCCACCAGCGCGCCGACGACGCCCGCTCCCACGATGGCGATGCGGTCTGCCGGACCTGCGCCTGCGTCCCACACGGCGTTCAGCGCCGTTTCCATGTTCGCAGCCAGCACGGCACGGCGCGGCGGCACGTTCGTCGGCACCTCGACGACGCCGCTTGCGGGCAGCGTGAACACATTTTGGTGAGGGTGAAGCGCGAAGACGGTCTTGCCGGAAAGTGCGCCTTCCTCGACATGCCCGACAATCGCGTAGCCGTATTTTACGGGGAACGGGAATATTCCACCCATATGCGGCCCGCGCATGCGCTGATGCTCGCTTTGCGGCACTTTGCCGGCAAAGATCAGCGCCTCGGTGCCGCGGCTCAGCGCGCCATGCAGCGCCCGCACGCGGACTTCATCTGGCCCCGGCGCGGCAACGGCTTCCGTGCGCAGCTCGGCCCGGCCGGGTGAGGCGTACCACAGGGCCGTCGCATTCATCTGTTCGATTTCCCTCGTCATGCCTCTCCGTTATAACCCCATTTCCCGCGCATCCAGCCCGGCAGGATAAAACATTTCTCGCCATGACAGACCTGTCGCTTGCCGCCGATGTTGCGCCCGCGCGTGTACTGAACGGGCGGCGCGTGCTGTTTGCGGCGCTGGTCGTTGCGTCCATCGTGGGTCTTCTTGCGCTGGCGGCGGCGGCACTGTCCGAAGGCGGGCTGGACGGGCTCGATGTCGTGTTGCTGATGCTGTTTGCCGCCACGCTACCGTGGACGACGATTGGCTTCTGGAATGCGGCCATCGGCTTTCTGGTCATGCGGTTTTCCCGCGACCCGGTCGCTGCGGTGTTTCCGGCGGCGGCGCGGGTGCGGGATGATGCGCCGGTGGCGGTTTCCGTCGCGCTCCTCATGTGCATTCGCAATGAGCCGCCAATACGCGTGCTGCGCAATCTGGCCGTCATGCTGGATGGCCTGTGGCAGAGCGGCGCAGCCGGGCAATTCCATCTTTATGTGCTGAGCGACACCAGCGCTGCCGTGATCGCCGTCGAGGAAGACACGCGCTTTGCCGAACTTGCGGCGGCGTGGCGCGGGCGGATTGCCATCACCTACCGGCGGCGGGAAGACAACACCGGATTCAAGGCCGGCAATATCGAAGATTTCTGTACACGCTGGGGCAGCCTGCACGACATCGCCATCACGCTCGATGCCGACAGTATCATGCCGGCTGCCGCGATGCTGCGGCTTGCGCGCGTCATGCAGGCGGAGCCCATGCTCGGCATCGTGCAGGCGCTGGTGGTCGGTCTGCCATCGACGAGCGCGTTTGCACGCATCTTCCAGTTTGGCATGCGGCTCGGCATGCGCTCCTACACCATCGGCGGCGCGTGGTGGCAGGGCGACTGCGGACCCTACTGGGGCCACAACGCTGCCGTTCGCCTTGCGCCGTTCACCGCGCATTGCAGATTGCCGGTGCTACCCGGTGGCGCGCATGTCATGAGCCACGATCAGGTCGAGGCCGTGCTGATGCGCCGCGCCGGTTATGACGTGCGGGTGTTGCCGGAGGAAAATCTCGGCTGGGAGGAAAACCCGCCGACCTTGCTGGAATTCATCCGCCGTGACCTACGCTGGTGCCAGGGCAACATGCAGTATTGGCGGATCATCGGCATGCCGGGGCTGAAACTCCTGAGCCGCTTTCAACTGCTGCTGGCGATCCTGATGTTCATTGGTTCGCCGGCGTGGATCGTGATGCTGGTGGCCGGCACCGCGGAAGCGGCGTGCAAGCCCGGTGCAATGGTTGACCCGCACTATGGCTGGTTGCTGTTGTGGGTCGTGCTGTTCATGTGGTTTGCGCCCAAGATCGCGACCATCGCCGATATTCTGCTGCGGCCAGAGATGCGCCGCGCGTTCGGCGGTGCGCGGCTTCTCCTGATGAATGTTCTGGCCGAAACATTTTTCTTCCTGCTGCTGTCGCCGGTGCAATGGATGAGCCACACGATCCAGCTTGCCGAGTTGATCCTCGGCCGTAAGGTCGGCTGGGGCGCTCAGGCGCGCGACGATCATGCCGTTAGCGTCTTAAACGCGCTGCACGACCTGTGGCCACACATGCTGGTTGGCTGGGGTTGCATTGCCGTGCTGGCGCTGACGAACCCGGCGGCGATTCCTGTCGCGCTGCTGACAGCGGGCGGCCTTGCCTTGTCGGTGCCGCTGGCGGTCGTCACGGCTTCGCCCGCCTTCGCGCGCTTCGTGCTGCGCTTCGGCATCGGCCGCCTGCCGGAAGAAACCACGAGGCCGGAAATCCTGCGCGCGCTCGATTTGCCTGCTTTGGCCGACCATGCTTGAGACCTTCCGCACAGTACGTGGCGTGTTGCGCTCGCTGCGCATCTATTACGGTGATCGCGACCGCGCGGGCGCCATGGACCTGCTCTATGGGCAGTTCATCCGGCGTGGCGATCTTGTGTTCGATGTCGGCGCGCATGTGGGCGACCGCATCGGTTCGTTCCGCAGGCTTGGTGCGCGCGTTGTTGCCGTCGAACCGCAACCGGCGCTGGCGCGCACCTTGCGCATGTTGCATGGCCTCAAGCGCGAGGTGAGGATTGAACAGGCGGCGGTCGGGCGCAGCATCGGCGAGATCGAATTGCGTCTCAACGTGCTTAATCCAACCATCTCCACGGCCTCCGAGGATTTCATCCTTGCCGCCGGCGACGCGCAGGGCTGGCAGGGCGAGATCTGGGACCGGACCATTGGCGTGCCGATGACGACGCTCGATGCGTTGATTGCAAAGCACGGCATTCCTTCGTTCATCAAGATCGATGTCGAGGGTTTCGAAGCCGAGGCGCTGGCCGGGCTGTCGAAGCCGGTCGCGGCGCTGTCGTTCGAGTTTACGACGATCCAGAAGGATGTGGCGCAGGCAGCATTGTCGCGGTGCGAAGTGCTCGGCTACACGCGCTTCAACGTCGCGCTCGGCGAAAGCCAGCAGTTTGTTCACGGCGATTGGCAGGATGCACAATCCATGGCGGCATGGCTGACATTGTTGCCGCACGAAGCCAACTCGGGCGATATCTATGCGCTGGTATAGGCCCGCTACCCTTGCGCTTTTCTTCGCGGCAAGCCCGGCACCGGCGGCATCGCTGAAGGTTGACGCGGTCAACGCCAGTACGCGCACGCAATGTGCCGAAACCGATAACGTCTATGTGAAATTTATGTCGCCGCGCGTTCGCCGCTTCACCGTCGAGGCCGTGCATCCGGCCTATCTCCCCCGCATGATCGCCGACGACAAGACGCCGGACTTCGGAAAATGCGAGCGTGATATGAAGCCTGCGGCGGACCACAGGTTCACGCCGCGGCAGGTGACGCTCCATCAGGATGCAAGGTGGGAGTTGCGCGGCTTCGTCTATCCGAACTTCTGGCGCGCCAGTCAGGTGCCGGTGCGCGTTGGCGAGCGCGTGGAAACGGGACTGCATCTGCTGCAACTGTGGACGCGCGGCCGTGAGCGCGACGAGGAAGTGCTGGTGCTGTATCCCGCCGACGGTTACTGGCGTGCGCGTCCGTTGGCGCCGCTCAGGCTCGGCTGGCAGGCCGATCCGCTGTTGCCGACGGCCTATGGCTCCTCGTTCATGGTCGGGCCGATTGAGCAGCAGCAGCGGCCGTTTGTCGATATCAAGGATGTGGAGTTCGATCCGGCAGCGGAGACATTCCGCCTGAATTTTGTTCGCGGCGGCGGCGCGACGGTGCAGATCGCCATGCTGGACGCGCTGCACATTGCGCTGGACCTGAAGCTGGAAAAGCCGGTGGGCAAAAGGCCATTCGCGGCGCTGCGTTCGATGTTCGTAACGGCGGACAACGCGGACGTCGCGGAGGTTTCGCTCAACCACCGGCGATCGAAAACGCCCGTGATGAAGTTCAGAGTCGCGCGCGTGTCGGAGTTCTGGGCGGGGCGCTCAATGCCTTCGCGTCACAACACCAGCGCGCCGGATATGGTGTTTCGGGATTTCAGATAAGGTTCCAACCTTCGTCATGCCCGGCACAAGGCCGGGCATGGATTGGTCGCGATGTAAAGAGAAGCTACCGCGGCGGAATCTGGATCAATTCCGCGAGCTGTTCCTTCGTCATCGGTGTTGCCGTGTACTTCAGTTCGACTGCGTCGTTGATGATGGTGTCGAGGCCGACGATCCTGTCGGGGTCGATGGAAGCTTTGGGAAAGAAACCATCGCGGGTGCGCTTGGCCTTCTCGATGGGAATGCCGAGCCAGTCCGCATAGATCTTCAGCGCCGCGTCGTCGGCATACATCGCGTCGACCGTTTCGCGATAGGCCTTCATGTAGCGCACCAGCGCGTCCTTCTTGCTTTGCAAGGTCTGCACGTTGGTGATGTTGACGCGCACCGTCTGGCCCTTGAACACCGATGCGTCGTTACCCGACGCGATGATGCGGATTTCCTTCTTGTCGAGCTGGTCGAGGCCGAACGGCGGCGCGGACCAGCCGACATCGACCTGGTTCGACATTACGGACGTCAGCGTGGACGACGGGCTGCCGGTGCCGGTCGGCTTCGCCTTGAGTTGGTATTGCTTGACGAGGGCCGTCACGATGCCATGGGTGGACGAGCCGTTGGTCGAATAGGCGATGGTCTTTTCGCCGATGTCCTTCAGCTCCGTGATCGGCGAGTCGCTTTTCACATACCAGTAGAGATCGGCGGCGCCGGTCGTCTCCGCGCTGAGGATGCGCACCGGCGCGCCCTTTGAGAACGCGCTGAGCGAACCCATGATGCCGCCGGCAATGCCGATATCGACGCTGCCGGAAATCACCGCCTGCTGCGTTTCGCCGCCGCCCTGCGTGTAGAGAATTTCCAGCGTCAGGCCATGTTTCTTGAAGATGCCGATGCGCTGGCCGACTTCCGACACCGAAGTGTCCCAGTTGCCGCGCTGGCCGACGGCGAGCTTGAGGTTGTCGTCGGCGCGCGCCGCGACAGTAGAAAGCGCAACGGCGCTTGCCATCAGGATCGCGCGTGAGAGAAAACGGTTCATGAGGTTCACTCCGTTGGGAATTGTTCGAGCAGTTCGACGGGGTCGCCGTATTTCTTCGCGCATTCGATCACAGCGGGGTCCGCGAGCGACATCAGGTAGCCGTCGTCAATGAGGGTGCGGTTGCCCGCGGTGACGGTGCAGTCGTAGCTCACGAGGTCCATGTGGACGTGCGGCTCTTCCCAGTTCGGCATCATGCGGCGGAGATATTCCGACTCCTTCAGGCCGTTGATGCCGAAGTGCAGCGCGCCCGGCGAGTTCGGTCCCGCGGGATAGATGTCGAAGCGCGGCGCTTTCGGATTGTGGCCGCAGCCGAGTTCTTCCAGTGTGCCGCCGAGAATGAACTCGCGCAGGATGTTCGCCGGCTCGCTGTCGCCGCGCACGGCGACGACCTTGTCGTCCTTGAATTCGACTTCCGGCGGCTCGTCGAACGGCTTGTCGAAACCGACCGCCCATTGCGGGCGGATGATGCCGGAAAGGCCGACTTTGAAATCCGGGTCGTTACCGAACATCATCGGGTCGTAGATGTTCGGGCCGTGGGTTGCGATGTAATGGACGTAACAGCCGTCCTCGTCGGCGAAATTCCTGCCGCGCCAGCGGTTGTCTTTCTTCATGCGCTGGCGCATCGCGTCGGTGAACGGGATGCGAAAATCGGTGCCGCGCGGGTCCGTGATCTTGAGTTCAAACGGCCCGTTGTCGGGATAGAGCCGCGAGGTTGCGCGTATCAGCTCGCCGACGATCTCGACCGGGAAGCGCGCCTGCGGCGTGTTCCACAGGTCGATGTTGCGGAAGAACGTGATCTTGACCCATCGCTGGCCCTTGTTGCGGCGCAGGCCCTGGCAGAATGGATCGAACACCGAGGCAAACCACGTCGAGACGACGAAGGTTGCGCGTTCCAGCAGCGCCTTGGCTTCGTCCGGCACCGTCACATAACGCGTCGATTCACCCATGTAGGAAATGAACGTCGCGCCGCGTGCCTTGGCGAGACCCTGCACAACCTGCACGACGCGCGGATCGAGCAAGGGATCGGTCAGCATCACGACATGGTCGCCCTGACGGATGCCGAACACGCGATGGAAGTTGTCGAGCGCCTGCGTGTATTCCGTCGTCGAGGCGTGGCCGTAGTCGAGTGCGCGCGGCAGGCCACGGCGCGTCGGCAACGCCATGATCGCGTCGTTGCTCTTGGGGAAGGTCCGGGAAATGTGACCCATGGTGTCCTCCATCGTGTCTTTTAGTTTTCGATAGTCTGCATCAACTCTTGCGGCATGTCTGCCGCGCTTTTATTCGCTCTTTGCGCCCGATGCTTTCACGACCGCGCCCCAGCGCGGCAATTCGCTGGCGACATGTGCGGCAAGTTCTTCCGGCGCCGAAGGCGTAGCGCGCGCGCCGCGCGACAACAGGCTCTTCTGGAGTTCCGGGTCGGCCAGCGCTTTCTTGATCGCGGCGTTGACGGTCACGATGACTTCCTTTGGCGTGCCCTTCGGCGCGAAGATCGCGTCCCAGGCCGACACCGTGAGCGGAATGCCGGATTCCTTGATGGTGGGTATCGCGGGAGTCGCGGGCCAGCGCGTTTCGGTCGATACGGCGAGGCCGCGCAGCTTGCCGCCATTTACCTGCGGAAATGCATTCGGCATGATTTCGATCATCAGGTGCATCTGGCCGGAGATCATATCGACCATCGCCGGGCCGCCGCCGCGATAGTGCACGGTGAGGAATTCCGTGCCGGTTGCGGTCTTGAACATTTCCGACGCCAGATGCGACGACGTGCCCTGGCCGGCAGTGGCGACATTCACCTTGCCGGGATTGGCCTTGAGATAGGCGACGAGTTCGGCGGGCGAATTGACCGGCAGCGACTGCGGATTGACGACCATCAGCAATGCAATTTTAGAAAGCCGCGAGATGGGTTCGAAATCCTTGACCGGATCGAAGCTGGTGGAGGCGTAGAGCGACTGGTTGATCGCATGCGTACCGTTGGTGCCGTAGGCGAGCGTATAGCCGTCCGGCTCGGCGCGCGCCGCGGCTGCCGTGCCGATGTTGCCGCCAGCGCCGCCGCGATTGTCGATGATGATGGTCTGGCCGAGTGCTTCCTGTACCTTCGCCATCATGGTGCGGGCGAGAATGTCGCCGCCGCCGCCGGCGACGAATGGCACAATCAGCTTCACCGGCTTGTCCGGATAAAGCGCGTGCGCGGGAGCGGCCAGCGCCAGTACCATAACGGCGGCAAAGGTGGCGGCGGCCCGTGCGCGCCAACCTGATGGAGCATTTTTCATCTTAGTCCCTCACTCGATGTTTCCTCTGCCGCCACGCTAGCTCCGCACATCGTTTCCTGTGTGCGGCTTTGAAAGCGCCGCGGCTTGTTTCTATTCCGCCGCTGTCATGCGGGCGGGCTGCTGCGATTGCGTATTGATCTTGCGCCAGTCGGTCGTCTTCGGCATCACGCCTTCGAACGAGGCGATGCTGGCATGCGGGATGTGCGGCTGCGTGCGGCCCAGCACCGCGCCGCCGTCGCGGGCCTGCTTTGCCGCATCCACCATCAGCTTGCGGAAGCGCGATACCGCGATATCGCTGGTACCGAGCCAGTCCTTCGAACGGTCGGCGATCGCACCCATGGTTTCCCACATGGCGATGTCCTGTTTGGGAATGCCGGGAATGCCGGTGAAATTGCCGAGCTTCATCGCCTGGCGGTCCTGACCGTAATTATCGGCATGGGTGCGCAGGTTGTGGAAGTCCTTGGTGAGGTCGATGCCGGGCTGCGCATTGTTGAACTTGCGCCATGCTTCCTGCTCGATGCCGGCCTTCTCGTGGTCCCCCCACGCGATGAAATAAAACACCGTATGGGTATCGTCGGCGGGAACGATCACGCTCGCGACATTGTAGGCGTTGTTCGGCGGAATGAGACAGGTGAACGGCGCAACGTAAATCGTCGTGCGGATGTAATCGTGCGTCTCCGCGTTGTGGATCGGCTTCCTTATCGCGGCGTAGCGGAAACCGTAACTGGTGTTCTCGCATTGCATGCGCGGCGCCTTGTCGGTCGAAGGCCGCAGCCATGTGGTGTCGGTCGCCTTTGCGGCATCGACATTCGCCGGCACCATGTCGGAGGAATGCAGGCTGGAGGAATGCGCCGAGTCGATCTGCCCTTCCAGCACCTGTGCCCAGTTGCAGTTGATGTGAATTTTCAAGGTCGAAACGCGCGCGTCTGCCGTCGGCGCAAACGCCGGCGGCTCGAATTCTGGCATGGTCGCGAGATCGCCCATGTAGATCCACACGAAGCCGCCGGCCTCGCGCACCGGATAGGACCGCGCCTTGATCTTGTCATTGATCTTGGTGCCCGGCGGTTCCGAGGCCATGTCGAGGCAGTTGCCATCGACGTCGAATTTCCAGCCATGATAGAGACAGCGCAAGCCGCATTCCTCGTTGCGGCCCAGCACCAGCGAGGCGCGGCGATGCGGACAGTTTTCGTCGAGCACGCCAAGGCGGCCCTTGGTGTCGCGGAATGCCACGAGGTTGTCGCCCAGCGCGCGAATGCGTACCGGCGTGCCGTCGTTCTCCGCGACTTCTTCGGAAAGACATGCGGGCACCCAGTGCTGCCGCATCAGCTTGCCCATCGGCGCGCCGTTCTCGACGCGGCACAGGAGGTCGTTCTCCTCGACTGTCAGCATGGTCGTCCTCCCGCGCGGCGCGTGATCGCGCTTGAATATACTTAGGTCTCTAAGATAATAGATTAGCTGACATGACGGCGGTGGTCGAGGGCTCTGGGCCAGTTCCAGGCTGCGGCCAAATGGCAAAAACGGGCGGCGGCGAGGGTGAGGGGTTTGCGATGGCGGTGAAATCGGCGAAGCCTGCAAAGCCCAGGAAACCGGCGGCTTCCCCATCAGTTCTGGCGACTGACGAAATCCTGCACCATTGGCGCGAGGCGGTGCCGAACGACCGTCTGGCGCATCTCGTCAAAGACGCTACGCGTGGACTAATCCGTGCTTTGACCAATCGGCTGGCAAGGCATTCGGTGTCGTTCGGCCATTGGGTGTTCCTGCGAATCTTATGGGAACACGACGGATTGACCCAGCGTACGCTAAGCGTGCAGGCCGGGCTGACCGAGCCGACGGCGTTGTCCGCACTGACCGCCATGGAGCGCGCCGGCTATGTCACGCGGCGCAAGATGCCGGACAATCGCAAGAACGTGCATGTGTTCCTCACGCCGAAGGGCCGCGCGCTGCGTGCCGCGCTTGTCCCATTGGCGGAGGAAGTGAATCGCATCGCGGTTGAACGCGTTGCGGCGGCGGATGTGGCGACCACGCGACGGACGCTACTGGCGATGATTGAGAATCTGGCGGGGGATGAGGTAGAGCGGCGGAAAGGGTATTAGTTTTCGTCATGCCCGGCCTTGTGCCGGGCATCTCGATAAGGGACGCAGTGTGCCCGCCCAAGCGAGATGGCCGGGACAAGCCCGGCCATGACGAGGACCGGATTATGCCACCAGGTTCCCATACTTCTTGAGGTTCGCGCGCTGTGCGTCGTTGCGCGGCGGCAGCTTGAACAGCCGCGCCGCGGTGCCACCGAGAATATTGTGCTTGGCCTTTTCTGACAGGAACGGCAGGTCCGTGATCACCGTCGGCAGGTCGAAATCCCAGTGCGGATAGTCCGATGAATACAGCAGCTGCGTCTCCGCATTGATCATGCGGAACGTGGTTTCGAGCGCACCCATGTCCTGCACTTCCATCGGCTGTGTCGAGTAATACATGTCGCGCATGTAGTCCGACGGCTTCTTCTTCAGGAGCGGACATTCCGACGTGCGCAGCATGTATTCATGGTCGAGCCGCTGCATCAGAAACGGGATCCATGCGAGACCGGCCTCGACCCACATCACCGGCAGCTTGGGGAAGCGCTCGCCCATGCCGTTGATGACCCAGTTGGTGCAGTGGAGAATGTTGTAGAACGAGAAACCGAGCGCATGGACCGAGATGAAGCGATTGCAGCCCTTGAACATGTTTTCGCCCCAGCTCACGCCGGAGTGGAACGCCAGCGACAGGCCGCGCTCCTCGATGGCGCGATAGGTTTTCATCAGCGAATTGTCGTGGACCGGCAGGTTGCGCACGGTGGTGATCATGAAGCCGGTGACGCCCTTGCAGCCGCCAAACTTCTCGACGGTGCGCAACGCGCCTTCGGCATCCGAGATCGGCAGGCATAGCATCGAGAAGAAACGGCTGTCGGATTCCGGCAGCACCTTCTCCGTGAGCCAGCGGTTGTAGGCCCAGCACAGTTCGAATTCCATTTCCTTCTGCGGATGCGAGCCGATGGACAGCATACCGGTTGGAAACAGGCACGAGTAATCGACGCTCATGGCGTCCATCCAGCGATGGCCGAGCTGCACGTCGCGAATCTTGTGGTCGGTCTTTTCCGAAGGCCGCAGCGGGTAGCGCGTCACGCGGCCGCCCATGTCCTGATAGCCGATCACCTGCGGCAACAGGTTGCCGCGCGCGCGCCCCGATGAAGAGAGCTGACGGAACACGTCGTTCTCCATGAAGGGAACGATCTCGTCCATGTGTTCGTTTTCGTAATGATGCGCATCGACATCGACAATCAGGATGTCATCGAGCTTGCGGCGGTTGGCTTCCTTGCGCGCGTGCGCCAGAAGCTGCGACGTGTTTAACTCATCGACCGAAACGCGGCGTCCGCGATCAGAAACCAGATCCATGAAACGATCCTCCGCTCTCGCATTTTGGTTCTTAAGTGTGGTCTTGTCCGAAAAGTCTGCAACTTTTCGGGATCAGACCCTAACGCCCGGTCCAGCTTTGCCACATGCCAAGTTCGAATACCGCCAGATTGGCGGCTTTCAGAAGTCCGCTGGCGGTTGTCATGATATCCGTGCTGCTGACGACAGTACGGCCGCGAATGGGCAGGATTTCCTGCCCGGATTCGATCCGCGCCGAATAGTCCTTGCAGAGCGCGGCGATCAGGTCCTGCATCGCCGGCAATGAAACCGCCTCGTATCGTTCGGCAAGTCCGCGCTCAATGGCAGCGGCCAGTTCGCTCGCCTGCGCCGAGGCCGCGGATGTGTCGCCGGCTTTTTTCCTCGCGGCGCTTTTTGGCTTTGCGGAACTTGATTTTGCAGCAATGGTTTTGCCGCGCGTTTTTGTGGCGCGCACTGTTTTGGCGCGCGCCTTATTCGCTTTGGCCTTGCCGCGTGCGGCTTTAGGCGACGACATAAATGTCATCCCCTTTTTGCACGATCTGGTAGCTGCGCAGCTTTTGCTTGCGGTCGCCGACGAATTCACCGGTCTTGAGGTCGTATTCGTAGCCGTGCCACGGACAGACAAAATGCGTTTCGGTATCGGAGAAATACATTCCGGCCGAAGTCTTGTCCGGCCGCAGGCGCTCCTCGACCTTGGCGATGATCAGCCCTTCGCAGGCAGGGCCGGCCTGATGCAGACAGGTGTTGCTGTAGGCGTAGAAGTTGCCCTTGTCGCGGAAGACGCCGATTTCCTTGTCGCCGACGAACACGATACGGCGGTCGCCGTCGTGAAACTCCGAAGCCTTGCCGACCAGTTTCTCAGCCATTCCGGGCATCTCCCTAGCGTCATACGGAACCCTGCGGTTTCGTATGGGGTCTTACTTTCACGGGAGTTTTGCGCTTTCGCCGGTTCAAAGCAACCGGCGTGCGCATGAAACCTGCCGGCGTGTTTACTTGCGGGTGAATGCTTCTGACGGTGGCGGCCCCCAAATGTTCGAGCTTGGGCCGGGCTCCCACACCTTTGGCTTCTGCGGATTGTCGCGATGCCACGGGCGTGGATCGAAGTAGCCGAGTTCCTCGTCGATCATGATGTCGAGATCGCAGAACAGTTCGATGATGTGGTCGTCCGGGTTGCGATAGTAGGTCGCGATGTTGTGGCCGGGACCGTGGCGCACCGGACCCCAGGCGAGATTGATGTTGTTGCGGCCGAGTACGTCGCAGGCGACCTTCATCTGGTCCCAGCCATCGAGCTGGAATGCCATGTGGTGCAGGCGGGCGTCATCGCCATGCATGAAGTTTACGGTGTGATGATCGGGATTGCAGCGCATGAACACGAAGAAGTCGCCGATCCAGTCCGAAACCTTGAAGCCGAGGACGTTCTGGTAGAACTCCATCGTTTTCTTCACGTCGGGCGTGAAGTAAGCGACATGGCCGAGCTTGACGACGTTGGCGCCCTTGGCCTGCTTGACATCGCCGAGCGAGCTCCAGTTCGTGAATAACTCGACCTGCGTACCTTTGGGGTCCGTGAAGGTCAGCGTGTTGGCGATGCCCGGCGCGACGTCGTTGCTGCGCTCGCTCTTGACGCCGTGCTTTGTCAATTCCTTTTCGACATCCGAGAGGCTGGTATCGCCGGAGACTTCAAACGAAAGCTTGCGGCAGGCCGCCGTGGAGGATTTCAGGCGAAGCTCGACCGCCAGATGCCCGAGCTTGCTCGACAGGAACACCTTGTCCTTTTCGCGCGCGGCGACGACGAGGCCAGTGACGTTGACATAATGCTCGGCAAGCCGGTCGAGGTCGGTGGTGTCGAAAGTGGCGTGTCCGATGCGGCGGGCCTTGATCATGGTGTCCTCCAGTATGTCTCTTTTATCGCACGGTCAGCGCGTTGGATCGAGTACCACCTTGCCGAGGCCGCCACGGCCATCGACGAGTTCGTGCGCCTGCACAGCTTCGGAAAGCGGGAATACGCGGTCAATCAGCACCTTCAGCTTGCCTTCGGCCGCGGCCTGCAAGGCGAGTGTAATATCTTCCGGCGTTTCGCCGACGGCGCCGATCAGCGTGATCTGGTTGAGGTAAAGCCGGTTGATGTCGAGCGGCACCGTGCCGCCGCCATGGCCGCCGGCGGTCACCAGCCGCCCCATGTGCCGGATGGAGGCGAACGCCTTGGGAAATATCGTCGGGTCGCCGATGTTCTCGAACACCACATCGGCGCCCTTGCCTTCGGTGATGCGCATGACTTCGGCGGTGAGGTCCTGGGCCCGGTAGTTCACGCCTGCGTCGGCGCCAAGATCCATGGCGGCCTTCACCCGTTCGTTGGCGCCTGCACCGGCGATGACCCTGGCGCCGAGATATTTCGCGGCCTGGACGCCGGCGCTGCCAAGCCCGCCTGCCGCGCCCATGACCAGCACCCATTCGCCGGCTTTCACCTTGGCGCGGTCGCGCAGCAGGTGGAACGCCGTCGGCGCGTGGCGCGCAACGACGGTGGCGGTAATGAAGTCGAGGCCGTCCGGCACCAGAAAAGTCTTGTCCGCGGGGAGTTTCACGTATTCCGCATAACCGCCCCACATCTGGATGCCCAGCATGCGCGGCGGTTCGTGCGGCTTGTTCACGCGGATCGTGGTGACGACCCGGTCGCCGACCTTGCGGCTGGTGACGCCTTCGCCGACCCTGGCGATCACGCCCGAAGGATCGACGCCGAGAATATGGGGCAGGGCAGGCGAACGTGCGTATTTCCCGGCGCGCACCACAAGATCGAGCGTCCGGTTGACCGACACCGCATGGACCGCGACCAGCACTTCGCCCGGACCGGGCTCTGGCGTCGGCACGTCCTCGAACTTCATGACGCCCGGCGCGCCGAATTCCCGGATAACCATGGCCTTCACGTCAGGCGTTCCTTCCCGTCTTTTCAGCCATGACTTGAAAAGGTCGCGGCGGCGCCGGTCAAGTCTCATCGCGCGGCATCGCGGCACGACAGGCATTCACGGCAGGCAGTAGGCAGCCAGCCCAAAATGCGATACTTCCGCCAAGCTAAAAAATCAGGGAGGACGGCATGGCTTATAAATTGGCGACGGTGCAAACCGCTCAGGGTCCGCGCGCTGGTGCGCTGATTGGCGACCAGATTTACGACGTTGCCGCCCTCACGGGTCAGGCGAAATACGTCAGCGTGCAGGATGTCCTCAATGACTGGGACGCCGCGCACAAGGCGCTCGACGCCGCTTCCAGGTCGCCCAAGGGTCAGGGCACGCCGGTTGCGCAGGCCAAGGTGCTGGCGCCGCTGCCGCTGCCGCCGGTGATCTACTGCGCCGGCGCGAATTATCAGGACCATGCCGAGGAAATGTGGAAGGCCGCGGGCCGTCCGCCCGAGCCAGATCCGCACGATCTTGGCCTCAAGCCGTGGTTCTTCATCAAGTCGCCGCATGCTGTCGTCGGCACCGGCGTGGATGTGCAGATTTCCAGCTACTCCAAGAAAATGGACTGGGAAATCGAACTCGCGGTCGTGATCGGCCGCAAGGCGCGCAATCTGTCGATTGAAAACGCGCTGTCCTGCGTTGCCGGCTATACCTGCGGCAACGACCTGTCGGCGCGTGACCTTGGCCCACGCCCGAACGTGCCGGATACCTCGCCGTTCAAGGCCGACTGGATCCGTCACAAGAGCTTCGAGGGTTCGTGTCCGCTGGGTCCGTGGATCACGCCGGCGGAATACATCAAGGACCCGGCCAACCTGCCGATGAAACTGTGGGTCAACGATACGCTCAAGCAGGATTCGAATTCGGGCAAGATGATCTTCACCGCCGCCGAGCAGATCGCGCACCTGTCGAGCGGCATCACGCTGCACCCCGGCGACGTCATCATGACGGGCACGCCGGCAGGCGTCGGCGCCGGCAAGGGTACATTCCTGAAGTCGGGCGATGTCGTGAAGATCGAGATCGACCAGATCGGCACGATCAGCAACAAGATGATCTGACCTTGATCACGCATTGCAAAAACGAAAGGCGCCGCTGAATTTCAGTGGCGCCTTTTTTTGTTACCAACTGCTTGGCACATACGGACTAAAGAGCGGATATTTCTTCTTCCGTTGGCAGAACGAAAGAAAATCGGCTTTCTTGTCCCTTGTAACGATCCCGATCACTGTAGAAAATTGGATTTTTAAATAACGGCCATTGCTTGTTGATGTTCGAAAGCCCAGCCAACATCAGCTTTATTACTTCTGTATTCTCTTCCAAGGTGCCGCCGACGGACTTTGCTACCAGATTGAGGTCGCCCATTTGAATTCGAACGGGTGGGTTGGGCAAGTCGTAGTTTACGGCTGTGGGTTCACGAAATTTTGTTCGATTAGGATAACGAAAGAAAAGCTGCGGCCGTCTGGAAATTGAATGATTACGAGCTTTTCATGGTCAGGCAGGCCACGGAGGAACACTTCCACGCCCGGGAGAGGATCTCGAACGTGTACAACTTTCCCTGCTATGGGCTCGAACATTTCTTGTTCCGGCGGAAAAAAGTCTCTCAGGGCGTGACCCGGAGCTTACTTCCCCGCCTTCAACCGATCCAGCAGTTCCGGCGTCGGATAGGAATCCGCCGGCATGCCGAACTTGATCTGCACCTGCTTGATCGCGGTGCGCGAGGCGAGGCCGAGCTTGCCGTCAATGCCGCCGACGTCGAAGCCCATTTTGGTCAGGATGGTCTGCATTTCCTTGGCCTGTTCCGGCGAAACCGTCGGGACAGCCTGCGTCGGTGAACGCATCGGGCCTGCGCCATTGAGGCGCGTGGCAAAGTAGGCGGCCGTTGTCGAATAGACGAGGGAGTTGTTCCACACGATGTAAACCTGGAAATTGTCGTAGACCATGAATGCCGGTCCGAAGCGGCCCATCGGCAGCAACACATTCGCCGGCATGTCGTCCTTCGGCAGCGGACGGCCGTCGACATAGGTGACGCCCATTTTCGCGAATTCGTTGCGCGAATGCTTCACATCCAGCCCGGCTTCCTTCCACGGGAAATTCGCCGGCACTTTCACTTCCTGAAGCCACGGCTGGCCACGCTTCCAGCCAAGGTGCTGGAGATAATTCGCGGTCGAGCCGATCACGTCGGCAGGGCTGCGCAACAGGTTGCGCTTGCCGTCGCCGTCATAGTCGACGGCGTATTTGAAATATTCGGTCGGCATCATCTGCGACTGGCCGAGCTCGCCGGCCCACGAGCCGATCATTTCGGAGGCTTGCAGATCGCCGCGATCCAGAAGACGCAGTGAGTCAAACAGGTGACCGCGGAACATTTCCGCGCGGCGGCAATCGTAAGCAAGCGAGACGATGGAGCGAATGGATTGCTCCTTGCCCATGTTGGCGCCGAAATCGCTTTCAAGGCCCCAGAACGCGGCGATGACCGATGCCGGCACGCCATATTCCTTTTCGGCGCGCGCGAAGATCGCGGCATGTTGCTTCAGTTGTCCCTGGCCGTTGGCGATGCGAGACGGCGGTACCAGAAGCTGGGAGAATTCCATGAAGGTCTGTGTGAAGACGCGCTGGCCCTGGTCGATACCTACGATGCGCGCATCGTAGGTGAGGAAGGGTTCGGCTTGCGCGAGTGCGCGGGGCGAGATGCCTTGCGCCTGCGCTTCCTTCTTCACCTGCGCGAGCCAGGCCGGGAACGGCCCGTTGGTGCGGCAGGGAACGGCAGCCAGTGCCGCGCTTGTCGTGACAAGCAATGCTGCGCCCGCAGCGGCAAGCCGCAGGCTCTTGAATTTCAGCGTATCGGTTTTCATGCGCGTCGCCCGCCTCATGCCAATGCCGGTTGAAGATTCCGGCTACATCCGCTTTCGTAGGTGACGATGCCACTTGCGATCAAGGACGGGTTAATGCTGGCGTTAACAGCGCGGGCGTGCGCGCGCGTTAATCAATTCACCTGCGGCGATTTCGCCGCAGGTGCAGTTAGCCTGATGAGGTTAATGCGGCTGCGACTGCACCGCTTGTGCGGTGATCTTGTCGAGTTCCGCAATGTCCGACGCCGACAGCTTGTAGTCGGTCGCCTTGATGTTGGCGTCGATCTGGTCGGTCTTCACCGCGCCCGCGATCACGCTGGTGATGTAGGGCTTCGTCAGCAGCCAGGCGAAGGCGACATCCAGCATGTTGAGCTTCTGCCGGGTGCAGAATTCGTCGAGCTTGTAGGTGAGTTCGAGGTTCTGGTCGTTCACGAATACGTCGGCGAGACGGCCGGCGGTCGCAAGGCGCGTGCCGGCCGGCATCGGCGCATTGCGCTTGTATTTGCCGGTAAGGAGACCACTCGCCAGCGGAAAGTAGGGAATGAAGACAAGGCCATGCTTGAGCATCGCCGGAATGCGCTCGCGCTCGGTGCCACGCTTGATGAGGCTGAGTTCGTCCTGCGCCGCGACAAACGGTGCAAAGCCATTTTTCTTCGCCGCCGCATCGGCTTCGTCGATCTGCGCAGCATCCATGTTGGAGTTGGCGATCCAGCGGATCTTGCCCTGCTTCTTGAGGTCGTCGAGGGCGCCCAGCGTCTCGGCAATCGGCACGCTCGGATCGGGCTTGTGGAGATAATAAAGGTCGATGTAGTCGGTGCGCAGCCGCTTCAGGCTGCCTTCAATGGCAGTTGCGACATAGTTGCGCGAGCCACCCTTGCCGGCAGCCATCGGCAGACCGAACTTGGTCGCAAGGATGATCTTTTTGCGCTTGTCGCCCATCACCTGGCCCATGAAATTCTCGGACGTACCTTCGCCGCCATAGATATCGGCGGTATCGAAGTGGTTTACGCCGGTATCGACGGCGTGATGGATCACGCGCCGCGTGGTCTCAAGGTCGGCGCGCGGGCCGAAGTTGTTGCAGCCGATGCCCAGGACTGAGAGCTTGAGGTCCGAGTTGCCGAGTGTCCGATACTGCATGTGCGCTCCGTCCCGTTTTATGCTCGCCATTTCATACAGGCCGCGCATGCGTTTCGCCAGTCTCGACGCGCCCATGAAACGGGCATTACAGTCATGTCCTATCGCGCGACCGCGCTGCTGCCCACGTGGTAAGGCCATCTTAAATGAAGCTAGTCTTGCGTCCTTTCCTCGCGGCGACTGAAAAATTCCGCACCGGCGCGGACACGCCGCGGCAATTTCTGGAACGCAGTCTTGCGGCACTCGATCACTGGGAGCCGCAGATCGCGGCCTTCGTGACGCTGAACATCGAGGGTGCGCGCGCCGCCGCCGACCGTTCGACCGCGCGCTGGGCCGCTGGCACGCCGGTGTCGCCCATCGATGGTATGCCGGTCGCGATCAAGGACATTATCGAGACTGCCGACATGCCGACGCAATTCGGTTCGCCGTTGTTCGATGGCTGGCATTCCGGGAAGGATTCCGCGTCGGTTGCCGCGCTGCGTGCGGCAGGGGTGGTCATTCTGGGCAAGACGGTGACGACGGAATTCGCGATGTCGTACCCGCACGGCAAGACGCGCAATCCCCATGACGCCAGCCGCACCCCCGGCGGATCGAGCAGCGGTTCGGCGGCGGCCGTCGGCGCAGGCATCGTCACCGCCGCGCTCGGCACGCAGGTGATCGGATCGGGATTGCGGCCGGCGAGCTATTGCGGCGCATTCGGCTTCAAGCCCAGCGTCCACGGCATCAACCGCACCGGCAGCCACGATCCGCAAAGCCAGAGCTGTACGGCGGTGATCGCCGCGACGCTCGAAGACACCTGGCAGGTCGCCTACGAAATCGTCGTGCGCGCCGGCGGCGATCCGGGCTTTCCGGGTATCGTTGGACCGAACAAATTACCTGCGGCGAAAATACCCAAGCGGCTGGCCCTGCTTGAAACCGCCGGATGGGCGACGGCAACCGATGAGGCCAAGCGTGCCTTCGCCGCCGCCGTCGAACGCATCGAGGCTAAGGGTGTCGAGATCATCGACCGCTGCAACCACGCCATCGTCGATGCGGTCGAGGCCGATATCGCCGACGCCATGAATTTTTCGATGATCTTCAGCGATTGGGAAATGCGTGGCTTCATTCGCACATTGGCCGACCGCGACGCCGAAAAACTCTCCGCGCCGGTGCGCGAGCGCTTCAAGGTCGCCGAGAAGCTGACGATTGAGGATTATCGTGCGGCGCTCATCACCCGCGACGAAATCCGCGCGGGCTACAATGAGCTTGCCACTGATTGTGACGGCTGCATCACCCTGGCCGCGCCGGGCGCGGCGCCGGTGGGTATCGCATCGACGGGCAATCCGCAGCTGGCGGTTCCGGCGTCGCTCCTCGGCGTACCCGCCCTGTCGCTGCCTGTCTTGCAGGCAGAGGGCTTGCCGCTGGGCCTGCAGTTCATCGGCTTTGCCGACCGTGACGCAGAGGCCTTTGCAATGTCCGCATGGCTGTACGATTTGCTGGCGAAATAGGCCAATTCCCGAAAAGGCGCGCACCGTAGCGTCAACACGCGGCTTGCGCCGCTCGTCGCGGGTTGGGATAAATCGTCCGGCTCAACAGATTGCCGCATCGGCGGACAGTTCGTGAGAAGCCGAAGAAAACATACGGGAGTTAATGCGTGCCCAACGATTCCGTCCTGCTGCCAACCGCCCTTGTCGGTTCCTATCCGCAACCCGAGTGGCTGATCGACCGGCCGGAACTCGTCAAATCCGTGGTGCGCACGCGTACGGACCATCTGTGGCGCATTCCGAAGGAACTGCGTCAGCAGGCGTTCGACGATGCAACGCTGCTGGCTGTTCATGATCAGGAACGCGCTGGTCTCGATATTATCACCGATGGCGAACAGAGCCGCGAAAGCTATTCCAATCATTTCGCCGAAGGTCTCGACGGCGTCGACGTCGATAAGCCCGGCGAAGCGCCCAACCGTTTCGGCAAGCTCATTCCGGTGCCGCGCGTCTATGGTGCGATCAAGCGCAAGCACCCGATGGAGAAGCACTCCGTCGAGGTCGTGCGCAAGAACACCGACCGCAAGGTGAAGGTGACGATCCCCGGTCCGTGCACCCAGGCCGTGATGGCGCAGAACGACTACTACAAGGACAAGGAAGAACTCGCCTATGCCTTCGCCGCCGTGGTGAAGGAAGAAATCATGGACGCGTTCGCCGCCGGCGCGGACATCGTGCAGCTCGATGAGCCGTGGATGGTCTCGTTTTCCGATCAGGCGCGCTTATTCGGCATCAAGGCCCTTAATCGCGCCATCGAGGGCGTCAAACCGCGCCCGTCCTGCAAGGTCGCGGTGCACCTGTGCCTTGGTTACTCCCACGTCGTGAAAAACAAGCCGAACCGCTACGAATTCTTCGCTGAACTTGAGGATTCCGGCGCCGACCAGATTTCCATTGAGACGGCCGAGCCCAAGCTCGATCTGTCCTCATTGCAGGAGATCAAGAAAAAGGACCTCATCATCGGCGTCCTGAACCTCGGCGACATGAAAATCGAGACTCCCGAAGAGGTAGCCGAACGTATCCGCGGCGCGCTAAAGTATGTGTCGGCGGAACGGCTCGTCATCGCTCCCGACTGCGGCATGAAGTACCTGCCGCGTAAAGTCGCCTTCAGCAAAATGAAGGCGATGGTCGATGGCGCCAAGATCGTTCGCAAAGAACTGGCTTAAGGGAACCGACCTTCAGAGGAAACTGCTCATGCCCTTTTCTACCGAAGAAAACCTGACCGATCTCGCTGTCGAACGCTGGAGCAACATTCCCGACCCGCGCCTGCGCAAGATCATGACCTCGCTGGTCAAGCATCTGCACGGCTGGGTGCGTGACATCGAGCCGACCGAGGAAGAGTGGATCGCCGCGGTCAACTTCCTGACCGAGACCGGCAAGATCTGCACCGACAAGCGCCAGGAATTCATCCTGCTGTCGGATACGCTCGGCGTCTCGATGCTGGTTGACTCGATCAATCATCGTCTTTCGAGCAAGGCGACGCCGACGACCGTCACCGGCCCGTTCCATATTCATGACTCGCCCGAAATCGCCGATGGGCAAAGCATGTCGGGCGATGCGCCGGGCATTCCGTGCTTCGTCGAAGGCAAGGTGATGGATTTCGACGGCAAGCCGCTTGGCAATGTCATGCTCGATGTCTGGCAGACGGACGGCGAGGGGCTTTACGAGGCGCAGGTGGAGGCGTCGAACGCCTACATGCGCGGCATCTATCACAGCAAGGCGGACGGCTCGTATGTCGTCCGCACGGTGGCCCCGATCGGCTACACCATTCCGCTCGACGGTACGGTCGGCGGGCTGTTCGGCAAGACCAACATCAGCCCGTATCGTCCTGCGCACATCCACTTCCTGCTGGATTCGCCGGGCTTCCATCGCATCATCACGCACCTTTTCCAGAAGGGCGATCAATACATCGAAACCGATGTGGTTTATGGCGTGAAGGAGCCGCTGATCGTCGAGTTCGTGAAGAAGAAGACCGGCGAGAAGGCTCCGGGCGGCGAAGTGATGACCACGCCGTTCTATGTCGTGCATTACGATTTCACGCTGCAGAAGTTGTCGCAGGCGAAGGCGGCGTAGATCTCTTAATTCAACGTAATAAAAATGGCCGGGATTTCCCGGCCATTTTCTTTTTCTGGCGTTGTCTTTGGTGCCGTGTGGCTTGCTCGAACACCCTCTCCCACAAGGGACGAGGGTATGGGCGCTGCGCGATCTACATATTGTAAAAAGCTGGCAGGTTTTCGGCGCTACTCCGCCGCCTCAAGTTTCTTGTCCGCCGCCTGCTCCTCGTCGATCAGGCGGCGAAGGATGCGCCGTGCCGACTGGCCTGCGCGGTCGAACGCGAAATTCGTGAAGTGGGAATTCTCCGGATCGGCGTCGATGAATTTCTGCTGTTCCTCAACGATCTCCTTGTCCTCGTTGAAGGCGAGGTCGATCATGCCCTTGTAGAGTTCGTCCACCTTCTTGTCGCCGAGCGCCCAGGGCCGCGTCGTTGACCAGAAATAGTGGTGGCGCTTCTCGCTCTCCGGCGTGAAGCCGTTGAGTACCATGTGCACCGGCTCGCCGAGCGGTGTCGTCGCGCCCGCCTCGCGCGCACCCAGCACGATCTTGACGTAACAGGGCGGCAGCGATTCAAAAATCTGCCAGCGGTCGATCTTGCCGTTCAGTCCGCGCGCGGCGCGATAGATCGGCGCGGTATCGACATTCATCATCACGCGTTGCGCCTTCACGCTGTCGCCCTCGACTTTCACTTCCAGCGGCGTGTCGGTGACGCCGCCGCCGGCCAGCGTCGTCTTGTGCACGAACACGACATGGGTGAGATCCAGAATGTTATCGACCATGATTTGGTAGTTGCAGGCGATGTTGAGATAGCCCGGCACCGGCGCCCAGCCCGGATCGCTGTTCTCGCGGAAGTCCGGGATCAGGGATGGGTCGGCTTCTTTCTCGCCCATCCACATCCAGACGAAGCCATGGCGCTCGACGGCCGGGTAACGCCTGGCGCGAAAGCCGTGCGGCACTTCGAGGTTGCCAGGAATATGCGTGCAGTCGCCGTCGCGGTTGAAGCGGATGCCGTGATAGCCGCACTGGATGTCGTTGCCGCAGACTTCGCCGGTGGAGAGCGGCGCAAAGCGGTGCGGGCAGCGGTCGCTCAGGATGCCGATGTTGTTGTCCTCGCCACGGAAAATCACGACGGCTTCGTCGCAGATGGTGCGCTTGACTGGCTTCTTGCCGACAAGTTCAAAACCATGCGCCGCGATATACCAGTGGTTGCGCAGGAAATAGGAGCCGCCCATGCCGTTCTCCCTGAGTCAGATTTTGAACAACTCTAGGCCGGATCGGAATGTCCCGGAAGTCCCACGATCCTGTCCGTCCGCGTATCTTTGCCGCGCGGCTGGCGGTTGCGAAAGCGGTGCCCGGATATTCTAATTTTCCGGCGTATGAGCTAGCATTCCGGTCAAGCTGCCGCCCAAGCCGCCGCTTTTGAACGCGGCGACCGCCAGCCAGGGAGAAAAACATGATCAACCGTAAAGAGTTTTTGTATTCGGCCGGCGCGCTCGGCCTCGCAACCGCCTTTGGCGTGCGCGGCGCGCAGGCGCAGGAATATCCGAGCCAGGATATTCACATGATCTGCGGTTTCCCACCCGGCAGCGGCGCGGATATTTTCGTGCGCTACTTCGCCGAAAAGCTGCGTGTGGTTTCCGGCCGCAACGTGGTCGTCGAGAACCGGCCCGGCGCCAACAGCAACATCGCGACTGAATATGTCGCGCGCTCCAAGCCCGACGGCTACACGCTTTATCTGTTCGCGGGCACGACGGTGGCCGCGACCATGGCGCTGTTCAAGAATCCGCCGGTCGATCCGGGCAAGACGCTCGATGCCATCGCCACCACCAGCAACCTTGCCTTCATGCTGATGGTCGATCCCAAGAGCCCTTACAAGACCGTTGCCGAACTGACAGCCGCGATGAAGCAGAAGGGCGACAAGGCGACCTACGCCGTCGCCGCCAATCCCGGCATCATCATGGGTACGCTCTACAAGAACACGGCGGGGCTCCAATCCGTCGAGGTGCTTTACAAGAATGCGTCGGACTGCATGAACGAAATGCAGAGCGGCAAGCTCGACTACGCGATCCACGATCCGATCTTCGGGCTGGCGCAGGAGCGCGAGGGCCGCATGCGCATTCTCGCCGTCTCGACTGCCGAGCGGCTCAAGGCGGCGTCGCACATTCCGACCATGAAGGAATCCGGTGTCCCGATGGATCTCAATCTGTGGTGGGGCGTCATGGTCGCGAAGGGCACGCCGAAGCCGGTCGCCGACAAGATCAACAAGTGGTTCTCCGACATCGCCAGCACCGAGGACACCAAGAAATTCCTCGCGCTGTCGGGTGCGGACCCGCTGATCCGCACGCCGGAACAGACCCAGGCGATGTTCATGAAGGCGATCCCGGAATGGGGCGAGTATGTGCGGGTGGCCAAGATTCCGCAGACTTGATTGGCTTCGAAATTGAAGCGGCGCGGCTATCCGAGATGGCTAGCCGCGCCGCTTTCAACTTGTCGGATTTGATCCGTCTCAGCCCAATATCTTCTTCGCATCCGCAAAGATTTCGTCGAACGAAAAACGCTTCGGCGTGATGCGCTGCTGATAGGCGTATTCGGCGATCAGCTCGACGCCGGGGCGCACGGCATCGAAGCCATAAGGTGCGGTATCCGGTTCGCCCGGCTTCGGCGGGTTGGCCTGCTTGGCCTTCACCAGCGCCTCGTAGACGGCTTTCACCGCGCCTGGATTTTCCCTGGCGAGTTTCTCGGTGACGCAGACCATGTGATTGATCGGCACGCACTTGTGCTTCTCGTACCACTTCATCGCTTCGGCCTTGGGATTCTCGATCACGGTGTCGAGGCGCGGATCGTCCGGCAGATCGGCGCCGTAGATCACCGCATCGACTTCGTTGGAGAGCAGCATCTTCATGAGGTCGTGTTCCATGCCGATGCGCTTGAGTTCCGGCGGGTCCTGATACTCAAGGACGTGAGCGGCTTCCTGCACGGTCCAGCTCGCCTTGTTGAGATCGACGCCGTAGTCGTTCTGCACAATGCCGCGAATCCACACGCCGGTGGTCTGGGTGTAGGAACGCACGCCAAGCCGGCGCGTCAGCAGGTCCGGCAGGGTAATCTTGCCGCGCTCTTTCGAGTAGACCATCGTGTTGTGCTGAAAGCGGCCCATCATCACGATGGGAAGCAGGATGATCGGCTTGTTGAAAGACTTGGCCAGCAGATAGGTGACGATCGCCATTTCCGAAACGTCGAATTTCTGCTCGCGAGCCATTGGCGCGAAGGCGCGGTTGACCGGCTTGATTTCCTCGAACTGCAGCGTCACGCCCGGAATGGTCTGCGCGCCGCTCTTGAGCGGCTTGGTGAAGGAATAATCGGCCAGCGCCGTGCGCAGGGTCGTGTCGGTCATGATCGCTTTCCTCAAAACGTGATGCCGGCAAGCCGGCGCTTCTGTTGCCGGGTTCCCCGGTCCATCATGACCCGGGAACCCCGATGCTGCCGCGTTTTATATGCTTTGCGGGGGCTCTGCCAGTGCGCAATCCGGCCGCCCATATGCGCCCGCCGCACGGGCCGAAGGCCGCGGGGCTATATTGCCCATTGCACCGCGAAATCGGAAACTGCTGGCCGGAAACCAAGGCAACGCATATCAAGAGCGGACAACGCTCGCTTACAGCCCTTGAAGGAACTGCATGACCACCGAAAATAGCGCCTCGCCGATCTGGGATTTCGTCCTCGGTTACTATCGTCAGCAGGGCGTGTCCGAAGCCGCCATCACGCTGCAGGATTCCGCCGGCATCGACGTCAACATGATCCTGTTCCTGATGTGGCTGTCGGCGCAGAAGCGCACGCTTGGCGTCGCCGAGGCGAAGGCGGTCAGCGAGAAGTCCATCGGCTGGCAGCATGATGTGGTCGTGCCGGTGCGCGGCGTGCGCCGCCTGCTGAAGGAAAACGCGCCGCTGGTCGAGCAGGAAGCCGCGCTGGCGTTCCGCAAGAAGGTGCAGGCGCTCGAACTCGAGGGTGAGCAGCTGCAACTCAATGCCATGGCGAAACTGTCCGAAGGCTTGAAGTCGTCCATGGCGGCATCGCCGGAAGCCGCCGCGCGTGATAATCTCTCGGCGTTCCAGAGCGCGACGGGAAAGACATTTCCGCAGGCCGCCGTCGATGGTTTCGTGCGGGCATTGAAGGCAGCAACCGATGGCAAGTAAGCCTGCCAAGCCATCTGTCAAATCTTCGGCGCAGCCGCGAAGGCTGATCGTCGGCATCTCCGGCGCGTCCGGTGTGATCTATGGCGTGCGGATGCTGGAAATCCTGCGCGGCATGGATATCGAGACGCATCTCGTGATGAGCAAGTCGGCGGAGATGACGCTGGCGTATGAAACCAATCTCAAGACCAAAGATGTCAGGGCGCTCGCGTCCGTGACGCATGCGGCCGGCGATATCGGTGCGTCGATCTCGTCGGGTTCGTTCAAGACCATGGGCATGGTGATTGTGCCGTGCTCGATCCGCACCATGAGCGAGATTGCGACGGGCGTGACCAGTTCGCTCGTCTCGCGCGCGGCGGACGTCGTGCTGAAGGAAAAGCGCCGGCTCGTACTCGCCGTGCGTGAAACGCCGCTGCATGGCGGGCACCTGCGCACCATGGTGACGCTGTCGGACATCGGTGCTGTCCTCGCGCCGATTGTTCCGGCGTTCTATTCAAAGCCGAAGACCGTGGACGATATCGTCAACCACACGGTTGGGCGCTTGCTGGATTTCTTTGACATCGAAACCGGCGTCCGGCGCTGGCAGGGTGGACCGGAAGACTGATCCGCCCCCGCTGCGATGACTGCCGCCGCAAGAATTGATCCCAGTCACGAATATTAAACCGGAGTTTCCCAGTGCCCATCGTCGAACTGCGCCGCGAAGGCGATATTGCCGTCATCGTCGTCGATAACCCGCCGGTCAACGCGCAGAACAACGCAATGCGTGCGGGTTTGCTCGATGCGTTCACGCAGGCTGGCAGCGATGCGGCGATCAAGGGTGTGGTGCTGACCTGTGCAGGCAGGACCTTTGTCGCGGGTTCGGACATTTCCGAGTTCGGCAATAAGACACAGTCGCCGACCACCATCGACGTCATCGAGGCCATGGAAGCGCTGGGAAAGCCGGCCGTCGCCGCGATTTTCGGCACGCCGATGGGTGGCGGGCTTGAACTCGCGCTTGGCTGCCACTTCCGCATTGCCGCGCAGAACACCAAGGCCGCACTGCCGGAAATCAAGCTCGGCCTGCTGCCGGGCGCCGGCGGTACGCAGCGCCTGCCGCGCCTTGCCGGCATGGAGAAGGCCGCTGCGATGGTCCTGTCCGGAGATCCGATCAACGCCACGGACGCGCTGGCCTGCGGCCTCGTCGATGAATTGTTCGACGGCGATCCGGTGGCGGCGGGCGTTGCTTTCGTCAAAAAGGTCATTGCCGAGAAGCGTCCATTGGTGCTGGCGCGCGACCGCGACGACAAGCTCGCGCCGTGGCGCAATGACGCCAAGAAATTCGACGAACTGATCGCTTCCTCGATCAAGCGCGGCCGTGGCGGCCCCAAGGCACCGCCGATGGCGGCGCAGGCGCTCAAGGATGCGCTTGATCTGCCGATTGCCGAGGCGCTCAAGCGCGAACGCGCCGCGTTCTTCGTGCTGGTCGAAACGCCGGAGTCGGCATCGCTGCGCCACATCTTCTTTGCCGAGCGCGATGCTGCCAAGGTCGAGGGCGTACCGCGCGACATGAAGGGTGCGGAAATCAAAAAGGTCGCCGTCATCGGTGCAGGCACCATGGGCGGCGGCATCGCCATGTCGTTCGCCAATGCCGGCATTGCGGTGACGCTGATCGACACCACGCAGGAGGCGCTTGATCGCGGTCTTGGCATGATTGCGAAGAATTATCGCATCAGCGCCGGACGCGGCGGCGTGACTAGCGAAGACGTCGAGAAGCGGATCGAACTCATCAAGGGCGCGACGGAACTCTCCGCCGTCTCCGATGCCGACCTCATCATCGAGGCGGTGTTCGAGGAAATGGGCCTCAAGCAGGAAATCTTCGGCAAGCTCGACAAGCTGGCCAAGCCTGGCGCGATCCTTGCGACCAACACGTCTTATCTCGACGTCAACGTGATCGCGCAGGCGACCTCGCGGCCGCAGGACGTGCTGGGCCTGCACTTCTTCTCGCCGGCCAACGTCATGAAGCTGATGGAAACCGTGCGCGGCGCGAAGACCTCGCCGCAGGTGCTGGCGACCTCGCTCGCGGTCGGCCGCAAGATCGGCAAGATGCCGGTCGTCGTCGGTGTCGGTCCCGGCTTCGTCGGTAACCGCATGTTGCGCCTGCGCGGCGTTGAGGCGGAGCGCGTGCTGCTCGAAGGCGCGATGCCGCATGAGCTTGACGCCGCCACGGTGCAGTTCGGCTTCGCGATGGGGCCGCTTGCGGTTGCAGATATGGGCGGCCTCGACATCGGCTTCCGCTCGCGCAAGGCCAACGGCCTGAAAGCGCCGATTGCCGACCAGATTTGCGAGATGGGACGTTTCGGCCAGAAGACCGGCCGTGGCTATTATCTCTACGAGCAGGGCTCACGCACGCCCAAGCGCGATGATGAAATCGAGCAGCTCATTGTCAGCACCGCGAAGCAGATGGGCGTCACGCGCCGTCACTTCGAGCCCATGGAGATCGTCGAACGACTGCTGTTCCCGATGATCAACGAGGGCGCGCGCATCCTCGAAGAAAAGATCGCGCAGAACGCCGGCGACATCGACGTGATCTGGATTCATGGCTATGGCTTCCCGACCTGGCGTGGTGGACCGATGTTCTATGCCAACACCGTTGGGCTGGATTACGTTGCAAGGCGCCTAACGGAATTTGCAAAACAAACCGGCGACGAGCGTCACACTCCCGCGCCGCTGCTCGCCAAGCTCGCGAGCGAGGGCGGGAAATTCGCGTAGCGCCTACGCCGCTTTCCTTGTCTGCCTGCGGCGCGCCTTGCTTTTGGCCGCGCAGACCTCGCTGCAGTAATAGCGGTTGTCGTCGCCGTGCCAGCATTCGGCGTGTTCGCCTTGCGCCGGGAAATCCTGGGTGCATTCGGCGCAGCGTGTCGGTGCGCCGCTGACGAGATAGTGCGAGGTTGATCTCGCCTTGCGGCAAGACGACAGCAGGATGAAAGGCATGGTGCCGGCTGGCGCGATGCCAGCTTCGGTCTCCATCACGTCACGTTGCGGGAACATGTTGCAGCTCCATCAAGTAGCGCCGCTGACCTTCAAGAGATAGCAGCGTGCGCGGCTGTGCTGCGAGGGTGTCAGTATTCGCCTTGCCGGCTGAACGCGCCGTTGATCGTGTATTTAGGTACGGTTCATCGGCATGGCGGTTTCGGGGCATCGGATTACGGGGATTTAATCCACGCACGCGGGCCGGGTACAAAGCAGATGCCTTGGGAGACAGATTCGCGGGTATTGGTAACGTCTTGGTGACAGCGCGCGCTTTGTCGCGCATCATCCACAATCGAAGTGTCACACTTGAAACTAACGCCGGACCCAAGACTTCCAAGCCAGCATGTCCCAAGGCCATCAATCCTTACGTTCCCACATCTTCTGCCCACCCGTCCGCCGGCTGGCGAGCGGCGTAGTGCTGCTCGTGCTGGCGGGCATGCTGGCGGCCTGCGGGGGAGACATGTTCCGCTACGGCTACAGCAGGCAGCTGGCTAATGCAGAACCCGGCAATACGGTTCCAGCCGACTATAAAAGCGATGTTCTGGCCGCCGTCCGCTCCTATGTGAACAACCCGCGCAATATCCGTGAGGCGGCCATTTCCGCGCCGGTACTGAAATCCGTGGGCCGCGGGGAACGCTACGTGGTGTGTGTGCGGTTTAATGCCATGAACATGGATGGCCGCTATACCGGGAACAAGGCGCGGATCGCGGTCTTTCGCCGTGGCAAGCTCGATCAGTTCGGCGAGGCGGCGCCCGAACGGACGCCGGCAAGGGCCGGGGAAGTGTTTGAGGAATCGTCTTCTGACAGGTGCAGCGATGCTGTCTATCAGCCGTTCCCCGAGCTTGAGAAGTTGGGAAGCTAGATGAATTTTATGCAAGGCCTGTTGCCGGAACGTCCGTGGATATGGGCGATGGCGGTTTACGCGCTGAACTTTGCGATCCTCTGGATGATCAGCTTCGTGCAGGTTTGCAGCGAGGCAGGCATTACGCCGCGCGTGTGCGAGGCGTCGCGGCCGCTCTCGCAGCTTGGCGTACTTTCCATGATCTCGCTCGCGGTGGCGTTCCCGGCGATGCTGACCTCGGTCGCGGCACTGCGGCTGCGCCGACGGTCATTGTGCGTGATCTACATCACGGGCGTGACGGCGTTGACGCTGCTCACCGTCGTGCTTTACCGGAAAAATTATTTCGTTCCAGGCGAGGCGGGGTGTCCCAACTGCGACTACGTGTTCCTGGGCCAGATCGGCTTCAACATGCTTTGGGTGTTCGGGATTTTTCCGCTGGGTCTGGTGCTGGCGTTTCGCCGTGCGCAACAAAGGCGGCTATAGTCTGCCGAAACAGCTTTGCTATCGCGCCGGGTTCGGCGTGAAATATAAAAAAGTAACTCAAGGGGAATGAAATGTCGGGTGAACTTTTCCTGCCAGGCAGCCTGCCATGCGACACTGCGGAGCAATCTTTTCGAATTTTTGGCGGCGCTCTCGGGCAATGGCTCGACTACCTGCCGGACGGCGAAGTCGGTACGCGGCGTTACTGGATCGATGGTATCGCGTTTCGGGTGTTCAACGGCCATCCTGATCTCGAGACCATCAAGTATCCCGCCCCGGAAAACGGCGTTGAGCAATGGTGGCCGCGCGGCCGCCACGACGAGTTTGGTTTTCGCGTGAAGCCCGGCGTTACGAAAGTGAAGTTTGGCGATCCGGGCTGGCGGCTTGGCTTTGCGCGCGACGCCATCAATTCCTACGCGCTGTTCAAGTATATGAAGAAGGACGGCACCATTCCGCAGCGGGTGCGCTTTCAGGTCTGCATTCCGCTGACCTACAGCTCGGTGCGTTATTTCTTCCCCGATGAAGACGTCGAAAAGGTCGCGCCGGGATTTACCGAGGCGCTGCGCGCGGAAGTCGAGAAGATCGTCGAGATGATCCCGAATGACGATCTCGCCATCCAGTGGGATCTGGCCATCGAGAATCGTCTGGTCGATGTGGCGCTCGCCGAGCATGGCGTCGAGGCTGCGAAGAAAGAAGCTGCCCGCGTCTGTGCGCCGGCGCATGATGTTTGCGCGTGGATGCCGAAGGCGGTGCATCTCGGCCATCACATGTGCTTCGGCACGCTGTCGGGCTGGCCGTCACGCCAGCCGCCGAGCCTGCAGGGTGCGGTGATCCTGTCGAATGCGGCAGCCGCGGCGTCCGGGCGGCAGGTCGAGTTCCTGCATATTCCAACGCTGGGTTCTGCGGAGGATTCGTTCTTCGCGCCGCTGAAGGATCTCAAGCATGACGGCGCGCGCGTCTACATGGGTGCGATCCACCACCTGCACGGGCCGAAGGGCATTCGCCCGCAGCTCGAGGCGATCAAAAAGTATCTGCCGAAATTTGGCATCGGCGCGCCGTGTGGCTTCGGCCGCGCACCCGACCGGCCGGGCAATCTCATAACCGACGACGGCAGCAAGGCGGCAGACCCGATTGCGATTATCCTTGAAGATCACCGCAAGGCGGAAGGCGTGCTGCTGGAAGTGATGCGGGGTTAGATACCCCTCACCCGGCCGCTCACTGTGTTCGCGTCCACCCTCTCCCCTTGAGGGAGAGGGTCGCGCGCAGCGCGGGGTGAGGGGTATGTTAAGTTAAGCCGAAGCCTGCTGCGTCTCAGCTTGCGGATCGCTTTTCACCATCGCCCCCGCCATGGCCTTGCCGATCAGCACCAGCGCCGGGCCTTCAAGCCTTGTCTGCGCGATCTTCTCCGCAAGCTGCGAAATCGGTGCGGCGATTACGACTTCATTGGCGCGCGTCGCGCCTGCAATCGCAACCGCGGGCGTCGCCGGGTCGAGGCCCTGCGCGATGGCGCGGGCAGCGAGTTCGCCGAGCGTCTTCTTCGGCATGTAGACCACGGTTGTCGTCGAGGGGTCGGCGATGCTCTGCCAGTCGATGTCGTCGGGCAGCGCGCCCTTGCGGTCATGGCCGGTGATGTATTGCACGCGGCGCGCGGTGGCGCGTTCGGTGAGCGAAACGCCGAGCCGTGCGGCAGCGCCCTGCGCCGAGGTGATGCCGGGCACGATCTCCAGCGCAATGCCGGCATTGCGGCAGGCGTCGATTTCTTCCGTGGCGCGGCCGAAGATCAGCGGGTCGCCGCCCTTGAGGCGCACGACGCGGCGGCCGGCTTTCGCAAGCTGCACCATCAGCGCGTTGATTTCTTCCTGTTTGCACGACGGGCCATAGCCGGTCTTGCCGACCAGCATCTTGCGCGCTTCGCGGCGCGCGAAATCGAGGACTTCGCGCGCGACCAGATCGTCATAGAGAATGACATCGGCGGATTGCAGCGCGCGCACGGCTTTCAGCGTGAGCAATTCGGGATCGCCGGGGCCTGCGCCAACCAGTGTGACGGAGCCGGCCTCCGCCGCCTGCGCCTGGTTGCGCGTCTCAGTGAGCAGCGTGTCGAAATCGGCATCGGCAGGCGCGTGGTTGGGTTCGCGGATCGCGCGTGCGGTGAACAGGTGCCAGAAGCGGCGGCGCGCTTCGAACGACAGGCCGGAAGATTTCACATGGTCGCGCCAGCGCCGCGCAGCGGCAGCCCACAGCGCGAAGCCTTGCGGCAGGATTGCCTCTAACTTGGCGCGAATGGCCTGGCCGAACACGGGCGCCGCGCCGTCGGTCGAAATGCCGATGACCAGCGGCGAGCGGTTGACGATGGCGCCGAAGGCGAAGTCGCAGAACTTCGGCTTGTCGATGACGTTGACCGGCACGCCGGCGGCGCGTGCGGCGGCGGCGAATTTCGCGGCTTCTTCCTCATCGGGGAAATCGCCGATGGCGATGGCGGCACCGGAAATGTCCTCCGCGCGCCACGCGCGTTCATGCAAGGTGACAGGTCCGTTCGGCGCGCCGGCAATCACGTCGCGCATCTCGTCGGAAATATTGTGAGCGATTACATCGACCGCAGCGCCGGTGGCGGAAAGCAGTTCGACCTTCCACGCCGCAGGTCCGCGCCCGCCGACGACCAGCGCACGCTTGCCCGCCAGCGCATAGAACACCGGCAGCCGCGCCAGCGCATCCATGCGGGCGGGGCGTGTCTCGGCGGGTTTGCGGGTGTCGGTCATGAACTCTTTTACCTTAGCTCGTGACCGGGAACAGGCGGTTCGGCGTCAGTCTTTGCGAGTGCGTTGCTGACGTTGCTGCCCGGCATCGGCGGTGCCGTCAGCGCAGGCCACCGGGCACGATGCCCACAGTCAACAAGCCGATGAAGACGAAGGCCGCGACAACCGCGCCGGTGGCGAGGCGGTTGAATACGGGCGAATCCGGGAACTGGGGCGACATGGTCATGGCTCCGCTGGGGAATGACCAGATAGTAGGATATTCTATTAAAGGGCTGCAATGAGCGGATGGAAATAAGAAAATTACTGGCCTTCTGAGATCGATAGGATAAATTATGTGCTGTCTGGCGACGCCCTGACGCTACGCCTGTTCGCGCCAAAACCGCGGCTGGGGCGATGGCGGCCATCACGCGGTTGCCGAAGCGTGTTTTTCCCGCGCCACGATGCGCTTGAGTTCGGGCAGGCACGAGCCGCAGTTGCTGCCGGCGCCGGTTGCCTTGCCGACATCGGCGACGCTCGCGGCATGGCCTGAGCGCAGGCAGGTGCGGATGGTTTCAAGTCCGACGCCGACACAGGCGCAGACCATCGGGCCGTCGTTGGTGTCCTCGATTGCGGTACTCAACGACACTGTGACTGCCGATCCATCTGCGGGTACGCCGGCGGCGATCAGCGATGACAGTCCTTCCCAGCGCAGCGCAACGTCGCCGGGGCCGACCGACAGGCAACCATCGAATTCACCGTCGATGAAAGCGGCTGCGCGATAGATACCCTGCGCGGAGTCGATGGTTTCGACCAGCTGCGCGTCCTGCCCAAGCGTGTGCTGCGCGAACTCATGCCAGAACAGGACATCGCGCTTGCTGGCAATGCGCAGTTCCGGTCCATGTGCGGTGGCAATGCGGACCCACCATGTATCTTCCGGCAGTGCGATGTTGCGCCGTGAGCGCAGGAATCCGCGCACCGGCAATTCAACCGGCGAGATCGCGGCTGGCGTCGCCTTCATTTCCGGCTGGCCGGAATGCGGGTCGGTCCGCGGCGTCACCAGTGCGCCGATGCGCGCCGAGGAGGCGGTCGCATCGCTCCAGTGGATCGGCGCAAACAGCGAACCCTGGCGCTGGCCGTCGGTGACGATGACCTTGAGTACGCACGCGCCATAGGCCGTTGTGAGCCTTGCAAAGCTGCCGTCACTGATGCCGGCGGCCTGCGCATCCCCGGGATGCACTTCGACAAAAGGCTCGGCGACATGCGACGCAAGCCGCACGCTCTTGCCGGTGCGCGTCATCGAATGCCACTGGTCACGGACGCGGCCGGTGTTGAGCCGCAGCGGGAATGCTTCGGATTGCTTTTCGCCGAGCTGCGGAATTTCCGGTGCGATGAAGCGCGCCTTGCCATCGGGCGTGTAGAACTTGCCGTCGGCAAAGAAGCGTTTGGCTTTGCTCATACCTCCCCCTGCAAGGGGGAGGTCGATTGCCGCAGCTCGCGCAGCGAGCGCAGGCAAGCGGGTGGGGGTCGTCGTTGCGAAAGAAGACCCCACCCCCGCGCTCTGCGCGGACCCTCCCCTTTCAGGGGAGGGATCAGCAAGAACCGGCCATTGCACCGGCGCCAGTACATCGAATTCGCGGTCGGTGATTTCAGCAAGCCCGCCGATGTCGAAATCGCGCGTGCCGTTGTTCTCGAAACCCGACAACGCGGCGTGTTCGCGGAAAACCTGCGCCGCCGAGGTGTAGGCGAACGCATCTGTGAAACCCATGCGCTGCGCGACCTGCGCCACCGCCCACCAATCGGGTTTGGCCTCGCCCGGCAGCGGCAGGAACGAACGCTGGCGCGAGATGCAGCGCTCCGAATTGGTGACGGTGCCGTTCTTCTCGCCCCAGGCGGCGGCAGGAAGGAGAATATGCGCGCCGGAATTGACGGTGTCGTTCGACAACACGTTTTCCGACACGACGAACAACTCTAGTTTCTTCATCGCTTCGCGCACGGCGCTTGCGCGGGGAAGCGACATCGCCGGATTGGTTCCCATTACCCACAGCGCCTTGATCTCGCCGCGTGCAATGGCGTCGAACATATCGACAGCCTTCAGCCTTCAGCCCTTCGCGCTTCGCCATGTTCGGCGCGTGCCAGAACCGCTGTACGCGGTCGATGTCGGCGTCGTTGAACTTCATGTGGGCAGCGAGCTGATTGGCAAGACCGCCGACCTCACGGCCGCCCATGGCGTTCGGCTGGCCGGTCAGCGAGAACGGCCCCA
Source organism: Hyphomicrobiaceae bacterium (assembly GCA_947472885.1). Taxonomy (GTDB): domain Bacteria; phylum Pseudomonadota; class Alphaproteobacteria; order Rhizobiales; family Xanthobacteraceae; genus CANJBX01. Next base: position 42,438 of record CANJBX010000005.1, on the reverse strand, counting down.
TGCCCGGCTTGCCGATGCGGCCGGTCGCAAGGTGGCAGTTGATGATGGCGTTGACCTTGTCGGTGCCCTGCGCCGACTGGTTGACGCCCTGCGAGTAGCAGGTGACGACCTTGGCGGTCCTGCGGAACAGGTTGCAGAAGCGCGCGAGGTCTTCGGCGACGATGCCGCATGCCTTGGCGGCGGAGATGATGTTCGGCGCGATCTCTCTCGCGCGCGCCAGCGCGTTCTCGAACCCGGTCGTGTGGCTGTCGATATATCTGAAGTCGATGGCGAGCGTGTCGGCGAGGTGTGCCAGCAGCGCTGAAAATAAAATGGTGTCGGTGCCGGGCGCGACGGGGAGAAACAGGTCGGCGTCTTCGCAGGTCGCGGTGCGGCGCGGGTCGATGACGACGATCTTGGCGCCGCGTTCGTTGCGGTTTTTCACTATGCGCTGATAGAGAACCGGATGGCACCATGCGGTGTTGGAGCCGACCAGGATGATGAGGTCCGCGGAGTCGAGGTCTTCATACGCGCCGGGGACCGTGTCCGAACCGAACGCGCGGTTGTGGCCGACGACCGACGACGCCATGCAGAGGCGCGAGTTGGTATCGACATTGGCCGAGCCGATAAAGCCCTTCATCAGCTTGTTGGGGACGTAGTAATCCTCGGTCAGCAATTGCCCGGAGAGATAGAACGCGACAGCGTTGGGGCCATGCTCGCCGATGATGCGCTTGAAGCCGTCGGCGACCGCATCGAGCGCCCTGGGCCAGGTGGTGCGCGCACGCGCACCGTCCGCGCCGACCATCAGCGGATACAGCAGGCGATCATCGAGGCCGAGGGTTTCGCCGAGCGCTGCGCCCTTTGAACACAGCCGTGAGAAATTCGCCGGATGGTCCTCGTCGCCGGCGACCGTCGTCTTGCCGACCGCGCCCGGCTGCACCTTGAGCCCGCAGCCCACCCTGCAATAGGGGCAGGTGGTGCGAACCGGCGCAGGTGTGTGCAGCGGTGCGTTCATGGCGGCTCAGTAAACGTCCTGGTGATAGCGATGCTGCTTCTTGAGCGCGCCGACGAAAGCGACGGCTTCCTCGAGCGTGCGCACGCCATGCTGCGCAACAATATCGACCAGCGTACGCTCAACGTCCTTGGCCATCCGCTTGGCGTCGCCGCAGACATAGATGTGCGCGCCTTCGGAGAGCCAGGCCCAGACGTCGCGGCCGACCTGCCGCATGCGATCCTGCACATAGAATTTCTCGGCAGTGTCGCGCGACCATGCGAGCGACAGGCGTGTCAGCACGTTCTTCGCCTTCATGTCGAGGAACTCGTCCTCGTAGAAGAAATCGGTGTCGCGGCGGCGGTGGCCGTAGAACAGCCAGTTCTTGCCGGTTGCGCCCGACGCCATGCGGTCATGCAGGAAGGCGCGGAACGGCGCGACGCCGGTGCCGGGTCCGATCATGATGATCGGCGTCGCCGGATCTTCCGGCAGGTTGAAGTGGCCGGCCTTCTGGACATAGGCCCTGATCTTGTCGCCGGTGGTGATGCGGTCGGCGAGGAAGGTCGAGGCGACACCGAGGCGCTGCCGCCTTTCGATTTCATAGCGGACGGTATCGACCGTGAGCGTCACGGCGTTCGGCGAGGTCTTGAGCGACGACGAGATCGAATAGAGGCGCGGCTGGAGCGGATCGAGCGCTTCCACGAAGGCTTCGGGATCGACGCGCACGCCCCTGAACTTCTGCAGCGCCGCCAGCACGTCGAGCGTCGCGGCGTCGCCGTCCGGGTCGCCGCCGTCGGCCAGCAGCTTGGCCTTCTGCCGGCGGTCGCCGCCGGTGATGTAGGAGAACAACTGGAACAGCACATCGGGCGCGAGCGACAGCGAGACGTTGTCGGTCAGCACCTGACGCAGGGTGCGGCCGTTGATCTCGAAGTCGGGTTGTGCACCGAGTTCGGAAATGACGGCTGAAACCAGACCCGGATCGTTGCGCGGATAAAGTCCGAAAGCATCGCCGACGGCATAGTCGATGCCGCTGCCGGCGAGGTCGATTTCGATATGGTAGGTGTCTTTTTCGGAACCTTCTCCGGTCAGCCTGGTGCGGGCGCGGAAGATCGCGTCAGCCGGAGCTTCGCGCGAAGTGCCGGGTGTTGGTGCGCTTGGCGAGACCGAGCCGGACATTGGTGCAGCCGTAGCACCGGCACCCGGCATCGTTGTCGGCGCTTTTGCTTCCGCTGGCGAAGGCCGAGATGGTGCCGGCGAGCTGCCGATCTCGGGCTGCAGCGTCTTCAACATTCGCAGCGTTTCCTTGCCGCCGGGAACGCAGAGATTCAGCCGCGTCTCCTCGCCAAGGACCAGCTTGTCGGAATAGTCGGAACAGTTGTATCCGCATTGTCCGCAGTCCTGTTGCGCCATTGCTGCCATCATTCGCCGGCGCAATGGCCTGCCGGCGGCTAGTTTCATGCGCTCGTCGAGCGGCATGGTCTGGTCGTGCCACGGCGCTTCGCCGTCATCGCCATCGTCCAGCGGACCTTTCGGCGCGGACGGTGCGTTCGGCAGCAGCGCGGCAGATTGATCCGGCGACAGCGCGGTCACGCCTGCGCCATCGAGTGAGACGAGACCCGCGAGGAAGCCGTTGAGCCAGGTGCGCTGTTCGGCGGTGAATGGCGCAGTGTCCGGGATCAGGGAGATGGCGGGGGGAAACACGGACTGGTTCATGCCGCGATCTCCCCGGCGCACATGGCCTTCAATGCATCGACCGTGGTGCGGCGGCTGAAAGCGAGGAATGTCTCATCGGCTTCGCGATGGGTAAGATAGGCGCGCAGCAGGCTTTCGACGGTCTGTGGCACATCGGGCGCTTTTACGTCATGGAAGATTTCCTGACCGACGCCGGCCTGCGGTCCAAAGCCGCCACCAACGAAGATGTGGTAGCCCTCGACCGTGTCGCCTTCGTCGGACACCGCGACGCGCGCGCCGATGAGGCCGATGTCGCTGATGTAGTGTTGCGCACAGGAATGGTGGCAGCCGGTGAGGTGAATATTGATCGGTGTGTCGATCTGCACGCGCTGCTCGCACCATTGTGCGATGTCTTCGGCATGGCGCTTGGTGTTGGAGGCGGCGAACTTGCAGCCGGCGTTGCCGGTGCAGGCAACAAGGCCAGCGCGGATGGTAGTGGCATCGGTCGTCAGGCCGATGGCGGAGATCGCGGCTTTCGCGAGTTCAACCTTGTCGTCGGCGACGCCGGAGATCAGCAGATTCTGCCAGACCGTGAGGCGGATATCGCCGTCGCCGAGATCAGCTGAGATCTTCGCAATGCCACGCATCTGCTCGACGGTGAGCTTGCCGGTCTGCAGCACGACACCGACCCAGTTGAGGCCTTCCTGCTTCTGCCGGTGCACGCCAATATGCGCGAGGCGGTCGAACTGCGGGCGCGGGTTGATGGCTTCCGCCGGGATGCGGGTGAGCGGCGCGCCGAGCTTCTCCTCCATCAGCGACAGGAATTTTTCGAATCCCATGTCGTCGAGGACATACTTCAGCCGCGCCTTGTTGCGGTCGGTGCGGTTGCCGTGGTCGATGAACACGCGCACGACGGCGTCGGCGACTTTCGTCGCCTCGTTGAGTTTCACGATCACGCCGGTGTCACGCGCGAAGTCCTTGTGGCCGGTGATGCCGCCAAGTGTCAGGCGAAACCAGATGCCGGGTTCGGCATCGAAGCCTTCGCGCACATCGACTGCCTGGAAGCCGATGTCGTTGGTGTCTTCCAGCGTCGCCAGCGCTCCCGCGCCGTCGAACGCCACGTTGAATTTGCGCGGCAGCCCGTAAAGCGAGCGGTCATTGAGAATGTGATAGTGCCATTCGCGGGCATAAGGCCGCGTGTCGAGCAATTCCAGCGGGTCGATGCCGGCGGTGGAGCTGCCGGTGACGTTGCGGATGTTGTCGGCGCCTGCGCCGCGGGCTGTCAGGCCCAGGTCCGTGATGCCTTCAAGGACGTTGATTGCGTTCCTGGGCAGGATTTCACGGATCTGCAGGTTGGCGCGCGTCGTCACATGGGAGAAGCCGCCGGCGAAATCCTCCGCGACATCGGCAAGACCCGCCATCTGCCAGTGCTTGAGCATGCCGTTCGGCATCCGCATCCGGCACATGTAGGACTCCTGTGCCGGCGCTACATAGAACAGGCCGTGATAGCGCCAGCGGAAATTATCCATCGGCTTCGGCGGTTCGTTCTTGTCCGCCTGATCTTTCAACGTGCCGTAAGCATCGAACGGATGCGGCAGACCGCGCTTCCACTTCTCCTGATCGACGAGCTTGCCGCCGCGCGCGACCGTCGCCTGCTGCGCCTTGAGGTGTGCGGCTTCAGGTCCGGTCGGCTCTGCATTTCCGCCGCTGATGGCTGCTGCGCCCGGCTTGCGGCCGACACGCGCGACCTGAAGGCCTAACATGAAGCCTTCGAGATACCGTTTCTGCTCCGCAGTAAAATCGTTCGACATATTGCATCCATCGGCATTAAGGACGGCAAAACCCGTTACGCCGCCGATTCGATGTAGGCGTGGCGTTCGTAGAGGAACTCCAGCACGCGCTGGCGCGCCTTGAGGTAGGCGGGAGAGGTTGCCACCTCGAGCCGCTTGCGCGGCCGCGGCAGTGTCACGTCGAGAATTTCGCCGATCTGCGCCGACGGGCCGTTGGTCATCATGACGATGCGGTCCGACAGCAGCACGGCCTCATCGACGTCGTGGGTAATCATCATCACGGTGTTGTTGAGTTTCTGGTGCAGCGCCATCACCGAGTCCTGCAGGTGCGCGCGGGTCAGCGCATCGAGCGCGCCGAAAGGTTCGTCGAGGAGGAGCACCTTGGGCTCCATGGCGAGCGCGCGAGCGATGCCGACGCGCTGCTTCATGCCGCCGGAGATTTCGCCGGGGCGCTTGTCCCTGGCGTGGGTCATCTGCACGAGTTCGAGATTGTGCATCGTCCAGGCGTTGCGCTCAGTGCGGGTCTTGGTCCGGCCGAACACCTTATCGACGCCGATCCGCACGTTGTCGTAGACCGTGAGCCACGGCAGCAGGGAGTGGTTCTGGAACACGACGGCGCGATCCGGCCCCGGCGAATTGACTTCGCGGTTCTGCAGAATGACGCCGCCGACGGTCGCCGGCGTCAGGCCGGCCACGATGTTGAGAAGCGTGGACTTGCCGCAGCCGGAGTGGCCGATGATCGAGACATATTCCCCCTTCTCGATGATCAGGGTAATGTCCTTGAGTACGCTGGTTTCGACCGCGCCGCGCCTAAAGGTCTTGTCGACGTGGTCAATCTGAAGATAGGCCATGATGTGTTCCCTCAGTTGTACGCGGTGCCGCGGGTGACGATGTTGGCGAGCGTGGCCACGATGCGGTCGAGCAGGAAGCCGATGATGCCGACGTAGATCAGCGCCAGGATGATTTCGCTGATATGCGAGGAGTTCCAGGCGTCCCAGATGAAGAAGCCGATGCCGACGCCGCCGATCAGCATTTCAGCGGCGACGATGGCGAGCCATGACAGGCCGATGCCGATACGCAGGCCGGTGAAGATGTAGGGCGCGGCCGACGGCACCATGATCTTGTAGAAGAACTCGATCGGATTGAGCCGCAGCACGGCGGAGACATTGCGGTAGTCCTGCGGAATATTGCGGATGCCGACCGCGGTATTGATGATGATCGGCCAGATCGAGGTGATGAAGATCACGAAGATCGCCGACGGATGGCCCTGACGGAAAGCGGCAAGCGCGAGCGGCAGCCACGCCAGCGGCGGCACGGTGCGCAGCACCTGGAAGATCGGATCGAGGCCGCGCATCGCCCACATCGACTGGCCGACCAGTGTGCCAAGCGCGACGCCGCAAACGGCGGCGATGGCATAGCCGAGCGCCACGCGCTGCAAGCTCGCGGAGAGATGCCAGAACAGGCCCTTGTCGAGGCCGCCGCGGTCGAAGAACGGATCGAAGATGAGTTCCCTGGTATCGGCATTGACGCGCGAGGGCGGCGGCAAGGTCGCGCCTGCCTTGCGACAGAGTATTTCCCAGACCGCGAGCAGGAGGCAGATGACGACGGCGGGCGGCACCACGCTGGTGGCGAAGCCCTTGAGTTTCGGCAGCACGCTCGTCTTGAAAAACGCGCGCTCCGGCTTGGGCAACGGCAGCACCTTCGCCGCCGCTGCGGGCGGCAGGACGGAGGCCGGTTCGGTTTTCAGCACGGTCATGGTCATGAGGCGATCTCACTGTTGGCGCTCCCTCTCCCCGCTTGCGGGGAGAGGGTTGGGGTGAGGGGAATTTCTTGGCAGCGCACGCCAGCGATGGTCCCCCTCACCTGCGCCTTCGGCGCGACCTCTCCCCGCAAAGCCCGTCGAAGACGGGCGTGAACGCCCTTGTGCTGGGGAGAGGTGGAAGAAGATCTTTCGCTGTGCATGCGCCGAGTCACATCAAACCTCGACGCGCTTGATGGTGAGGCTCTTGAGGTAGGCGGCCGGATTTTCCGGGTCGAATACCTTGCCGTCGAAGAACGTTTCCTTGCCGCGCGAGGTCGAAGCCGGAATGTCGGCTGCGGCAACGCCAAGGGTCTTGGCCGACTCGCGCCAAAGGTCTTCGCGATTGACCTTCTTGATGAGCGCCTTGCTGTCGAAGCCGGCGTCATATTTGCCCCAGCGAATGTCCTCGGTCATGAACCACAGGTCATGGCTCTGGAACGGATAGGACGCGTGATTTCGCCAATACTTCATGATGTGCGGCGAGTTCTCGACGACCTTGCCGGGAATGCCGTAGTCGAACCTGCCCTTCATGCGGTCGGTGACGTCTTCCACCGGGCAGTTGATCCACTGGCGCTTGGCGCAGATCGCCGCAACTTCTTCGCGGTTTTCCATCTTGTCGGCCCACATCTGGGCATCCATCACGGCCATCAGGATGGCCTGAGCAGCCTTCGGATTCTTGTCGACCCAGTCGGCGCGCATGCCGAGCGATTTTTCCGGGTGCTTGGCCCACAGTTCGCCGGTGTTGATGGCGGTGTAGCCGATGCCTTGATGGACGAGCTGGCCCGGCCAAGGTTCGCCGACGCAGAACGCGTCCATGGTGCCGACCTTCATGTTCGCCACCATTTGCGGCGGCGGAACGGTGATGGTCTCGACGTCCTTGTCGGGATCGATGCCGCCGGCAGCGAGCCAGTAGCGAATCCACAGGTCGTGGGTGCCGCCGGGGAAGGTCATCGCGACCTTGACCGGCTTGCCCGTCGCCTTCTTCTTGTCGAAGGCGATCTTCAGCGGCGCGGTATCGACACCGATCTTGAGGTCTTCGTATTCCTTGGCGACCGAGATGCACTGTGCATCGAGGTTAAGGCGCGCGAGGATATACATCGGCGTCGGCGCATTGTTCTGCGTCACCTTGCCGGCGCTGATGAGGTAGGGCATCGGCGACAAGATGTGCGCGCCGTCGATGCCGTTGCCTTCGCCGCCGAGTACGAGGTTGTCGCGCGTCGCGCCCCACGATGCCTGCTTGGCGACTTCAACGTCCGGCATGCCGTACTTGGTGAACAGGCCCTTTTCCTTTGCGATGAACAGGCGAGCGGCATCGCTCAAGGCGATGAAGCCGAGCGTTGCCTTCTTGACCTCCGGGCCTGCGGTCTGCGCAAACGCGCCGCCGGGGAAATTGAACCTGGCTGCGCTTAGCAGAGCGGCAGTGCTTGCTCCTGCCTTGAGGAATTTGCGGCGGCTGAAGGTGCCGGCTGCTGGGGTCTTGGTCTCGGTCGTCATTGACCTGGGTCCTTTCGGTGATCGGGTTTGGCGGTCGTGTCAGGTGCAAAAAACAAAAAGCCGCGTCGTGAGGCGCTGCAGCGCGCTCCTCCCAATCGCGGCGTGCGGTCGTGGTCCTTCGTTGGACCGCAGACCTTTTTGAGAGGTCCGCTGTCCTTCCCTATACAAAGGCCGTGCCAATTCGGTTTTTTGGGTCTTTTCTAATGAAAATCAGTAGCTTAGGTGCCAAGTATAGAAACTGGGCACAGGCCTGTTTGCCACTGGATGCCGCGCTGGGTGGAGGCAGGTTGCGCGATTTTTGTGCAATGCACAAAATTAGGCAGGGGCCCAAAAGTTAAGCGGCAAGAAGTATTTACCGCCAGGCGGCGAGGTACTTGGCGAGATCGCCTTCATCGAAGGCGGGTCCTGCGAAAGCCCCGACGCTGTCGGCCGGTTCGCCTGTGGCGGGCTGGGCGGACGTGCCGGTGACGGCATCATATAGGTCCGGCCGGAACACGGCCCTGGCCTGCGCGAGCAACGCCGCCGACAGCGGCGCCTGCCGCCAGCGCACCATCTGGGCGTAGAGCCACGCGGCATGGACCGGGTTCGGGCGGGCAGCGCCATTCCTGCCGATTTGCAGATAGCGCGTACTCTCGCGCGTCGTGCCGTCGGGTGCGACTTTCAGCTTGCCGTCCAGGGTGCGGCGGATCACTTCGGCGGCGATGCCGATGCGGTTCGGGGCCGCGAGGATGTTGCAGACTTCGTCGCGGTTGGCGAGGTCGTCCGCGAATTGCGCGGCGCGGTGATGCGCGCGAATGAGCCGCGTCACGACATCGGGATTTTCATTTGCCCAGGTCTGGCGCAGCGCCAATACCTTCTCGCTGGCGCTGGCCAGAATGTCGGACATGAAATGCAGGATGTGGCCGACGTTCTGATCGACCGCGACCGAATTCCAGGGCGCGCCGACGCAGAAGCCATCGACCTGCTTGCTGGCGAGCGAATCCACCATGTAGGGCGGCGGCAACACCACCAGCCGCACGTCTTCGTCTGGGTCGATGCCGCCCGCGGCCATCCAGAAGCGCAAATGATAATTGTGCGTCGAGTAGGGAAACGTCATGCCGAAGGTGAACGGCGCTTCGCCCTTGCGCTTGCGCTCCGCCACCAGCCGCGCCAGCGCCTGCGCGGTCTTGAGCGGATCGATGATGCCGTCACCCGCTTCTGCCGCCAGCGCGCGATAAAGCGCGGGCGAAACCGTGATGGCATTGCCGTTGATGCCAAGCGCGACGGGCGCAATGATCGGCACCTTGACGTGCCCGAGGCCGAGGCTCGACGCGATGGCAATCGGCGCGATGAGATGGGCAGCGTCGAAAATGCCGATGTTGAGCTTGTCGCGCACGTTCGACCACGACACTTCGCGGATCAATTCGACGTCGAGCTTCTCCTGCGCGCAGAAGCCTTTGTCGACTGCGATCATCAGCGCCGCTGCGTCGCACAGCGGAATGAAGCCTATGCGCAAACGCTCGTTCATTTCCGTGCTCACTTCAGCAGGTCCGAAGCCATCACAATAGACTGTGCGATCTCGGCGATCTTCTTGTTCTCGTTCATGGCTGTCTTGCGCATGAGGGCGTAGGCCTGTTCCTCGGTCAAGTTCTTGGCCTTCATCAGGATGCCCTTGGCGCGGTCGATCACCTTGCGCTCTTCAAGCTGCGTCTTGGTTTTTTCGAGTTCACCCTGGATGCGCGAGAACGCATTGAAGCGCGAGATGCACAGATCGAGGATGTGTTTCATGCGCTCTTTTTTCAGGCCATCGACGATATAGGCGGAAACGCCCGCATCGACGGAAGCCTGAATGGAAGCGGAATCGCTGCTATCGACGAACATCGCAATCGGCCGCTTCACCACGCGGCTGACCTGGAACATCTGCTCCAGCACGTCGCGGCTCGGATTTTCCAGGTCGATAAGGATGACTTCGGGATCGAGCGCGTAGATGCGCGACAGCAGGTTGGTCATTTCCGCAATACGCACCACCTGCGTAAAGCCGGCTTCCTGCAGGCCGTCCTCGAGAATGGCCGCCCGGATCGGGTTTTCATCGACGATGACGATTTTAAGCGTGGGGTCCATCGGTGTTGGACGATCTTGGCTTCGCTGCCACGGAGTTAGATGTCGGCGTCATTGCCCGGCGAATGCGAAGGCTATCAAGGCGGCGTTAACCGCCGCGGTCAATGCGTGCGTTGGTATACAATCAATAGCGGAAGTTCCATTGCTTCCAGGTCGTGGCTCAAGTCGTGACCTGGAGCCAGATAGGCTGTCATATTAAGCCTGATTACGCCTGTTTTTCAGCCGCCGGCCGCGCGCGGCAATTCGCCGGAAATCGGCCACTGGCGGCTATTGACGGCCAATGGGCCGCTCCCTATGGTGCCGCCGCCCATTGAGCCGCAGCGCGTGCCCGGGCTCTTTCACCATTACCGGAAGTTTCATGCCGATTACCGATCTCGTCGCGCCGCAAGCGGTCATTCCGGCGCTCAAGGTCAACAACAAGAAGCAGGCGCTGCAGGAAATTGCAGCGAAGGCTTCCGAGTCGACCGGGCGCTCCGAGCGCGAAATTTTTGACGTGCTGATGCAGCGCGAGAAACTCGGCTCGACCGCCATCGGTAACGGCATTGCCATTCCGCACGGCAAGCTGCCCAAGATCGAAAAGATTTTCGGACTATTTGCCAGGCTCGACCGGCCTATCGATTTGGAGGCGCTGGACGGCCAGCCGGTGGATCTGATTTTCGTGCTGCTGGCGCCGGAACAGGCGGGCGCCGATCACCTCAAGGCGCTGGCGCGAATTGCGCGCATGTTGCGCGACACCGATTTCGCCAACAAGCTGCGCGATGCGCGCGACGCGGAAGCGATCTACGCGGTGCTGGCGATGTCGGCGCCGACGGAAATCAAGAACGCGAGCTGAAGCTCCAGTAAAGGTCTCGTGTCCCGGACGAGCGCGCATCGCGCGCGATGATCCGGGACCCAGAGCTTCACGGACATATTCAACCACAAAATAAAAACGCGGCCGCTAGGCCGCGTTTCGTTTTCAGTGAAAGCGATTTGTGCTTCGCAATTGTTGCGCTGGGTCCCGGATCTTGTTCCGCGTAGCTGCGCTACGCTTCACGCGTCCGGGACACGAGAGCGTTAGTGCACGCTCGCCATTTCAAGCTCGTTGCTCCATGCGTTCGCAACAGCGGCCTCGCGGCTGTCGGTCAGCATGATCGGCGTGCCGTCGGCAGCATGCAGCACAAACAATTCGATGCCCGGCGCAATATCCGGCGCCTGCGGGAACATCGATTGCACGTCTTCCGAACGGATCGGCGTCACGTATGCAAGCCGGCCGCCGCCAAGGCGGGCCAGGGCTTCCGGGGTGACGACATCGCCGGCGGCGACGGCTTCGTCCGGGATGAATTTCTCGAACACGTTTTCGTTCTTCATAGCCCTCAACTCCTTACTCGACCATTTGCTTATGCATCGAACGCCTTGAGGCTCGTTTCTGTTTCACGCCTATTCTTCTTCAGTAATTGCAATCGATCTGGCGAGACGTTCCGGTTCGGGACGCTCGAGATCGATCGACAGCAGGCCGTTCTTCAAATCGGCTCCCAGGACTTCCATTCCCTCCGCCAGCACGAATGTGCGCTGGAACTGCCGCGCGGCGATGCCGCGATGCAGGTAGTGGCGGGTCTTGTCGTCCTGTTGCCGCCCACGAATGACGAGCTGGTTTTCCTCGACGGTGACGTCGAGTTGATCGCGGGTGAATCCTGCGACTGCCAGCGTGATGCGCAGGCATTCGGGATTTCGTTCTCCGCGTCCCACCCGCTCGATATTGTAGGGTGGATAGCCGTCCGCGGCCTTTGAGACCCGGTCGAGGACGCGCTCGATTTCATCGAAACCGAGCAGGAACGGACTTGATAGCGACGGTACGCGCGACATGGTGGCAAAGCCCTTTTCGGCGACTTTGTCGGACCCTTGCGGCGTCCGAACCCGGCGAAGGTGCAACGTGCCTTCCCGCGCTGGGTTGCTATTAATATGGGGGTGATCGGTTAAGGGTTCAAGAATCCCGAAATACCGGCCCCAGGCCGGATTTATCCAGGAATTACAGAGGGATGTGCAAGGGCCGTAGCGCCGGCAATGGCGACCGGCTGCTACTGCCGCGTAATATGCCGTGCTTCGTTCAGCACGAAGTTGCCGACGCGCTTGCCGCGGTTGCGCAGGAAGCGCAGCAGCCCGGCATCGACAAAATAGGTCAGCAGAATCGAGTCGCGCGTCTCGACGGAATTGTCGACCGGGTCGGCAGAATGCCAGGTGTCGGTGCCGACAGCGAAAGCGTAGCCGGAATTCGGCGCGAACTTCATCTTCGTCACCTTCGGCAGCGAGCCGTCGGGCAGGCGGCCATGAAAGATGGTGCCGATATGCGTCGCCTTGTCATCCCGCGGGCAGTAGAGCTGCACGGTGATGCCCTTCCAGCGGGTGTCGGTGTGCGGCGTGATGAGATAGCCCGGAATATCGCGGGTCAGCACCGGGATCGGATACATGCCGGTGTCGCGGAAATCCTTGCCGAACCGCTTTTCAAGGCCGGGCGCCAGCGCCTCGACGAACGCATCCTGAACCGCAGCCGATGTCAGCGCGCAGCCGACGAGGTCCCAGGTCGTGCGCTTGGGCTCGCGCAGGTGGCGGATATATTCGGGAAACAGGTCGATCTTGACGCGGGTCGAGGTGCCGTCGGCGCGCAGGTTGCCGCCATTGCGGCCGGGCAGCGCGCGATAGTCCGACGACTTCGGCATCGCATCGAGCATCTGTGCGTAAACGTCATCCGGAAAAATGTTGCCGAACTCGAGATGATAGAACGGCCGCTCGACCTTGCTCGCCGCTGCGATGGCCGAAACGATATGGTCGGTCAGTTTCTTGAGCGCGATCTTGTCGGTCATTCGTCGTCCCGGTCGTTATTTCGAATAAGGCGGGGATTCTTGCGAGGGGAGGGTGCCAGCGTCAAGGTGCTGAAGCGTCACTCGTGTGCAACGCAAACTGAAATCCCTCAATTCAGGAACGCCCGTAGCCCGCAGGCGAAGGGTTGGTGGAGCCAAGCGGGATCGAACCGCTGACCTCCTGCATGCCATGCAGGCGCTCTCCCAGCTGAGCTATGGCCCCATTTAACCGACGCGGTAGTGGGTTGCCGCGTCCGAACGTAACTTACAGAAACTAGGTTTCTTCTTCGTTCTCAATATCACCGCCGATGATTTCGGCAACGTCGGTGTCTTCGTCTTCTTCCTGCTCGATGAAGGTCTCGTCCTCATCCTCGTCGTCGATGGCTTCATCGCCATCCACGCCGTCAGCAGCCTCGGAACCGTCGCCAGCAACCTTTTTCTTGCCGGTTGCCTCGGCATCAGCGTCCTCAAGCGAAATCAGTTCGGCCTCTGCCGGTTCCGGGGTCTCAGCCTCGGCCGTACGGGCGGCAGCAGCCGCAGCGGCAGCACGCGCCGCCGTATCAGGCCGCGCACGCGACACCGGAATAACGATTTCAAACACAGTACCGCACGACGGACACACCGGCGGCGTCTTGCTCAAATCGTAGAATTTGACGCCGCAGCCAGCGCAGAGACGTTTCGTACCAAGCTCGGGTTTTGCCACGAAGCGCAATCCTCACGGAGCGATTGAAAAAAGGGCCTTCCCCTTGGCGGGTCGCGGGGCGGCTGTCAATAGCCGGGTGAATGTGGGCCACGGACTGCCGAGGGCGCACAACTGTCAAGTGACGGGGAAAGCCGCCGCATGGTAGGACGACCCCGCCATGTATTCAGAAACCGCGATTCCAATGACCTCCGCCCGTAGCGGGCCGCTCAAAGGCCGTGTCCGCGCCCCCGGCGACAAGTCCATTTCCCACCGCGCCCTGATTTTGGCCGCGCTTGCGGTCGGCCGCACCCGGATTTCCGGGCTGCTGGAGGGTGAAGACGTGCTGAATACCGCCAAAGTCCTGCGCCTCCTCGGTGCAACGGTCGAGCGGGTCGGCGAGGGCGTCTGGCATGTGGACGGGGTTGGCGTTTCCGGTTTCGCCCAGCCGCGCGATACCCTGGATTTCGGCAATTCCGGCACCGGCTGCCGGCTGATGATCGGTGCGGTTGCGGGCTGTCCGATCACCGCGACATTCGATGGCGATGCCTCGCTGCGCAAGCGGCCGATGCAGCGCGTACTCGATCCGCTGGTGCGCATGGGCGCGCGGGCCGTGATGATGGCCGATGGCGGCAGGTTGCCGCTGACGCTGGCCGGCGCGCGCGATCCGATCCCGATTGTCTATGAACCGCCCGCGGCCTCCGCCCAGCTCAAGTCCGCCGCATTGCTCGCGGGCCTCGGCGCGCCGGGCGCAACGACGGTGATCGAGAAGGAAGCCACCCGCGACCATACCGAACGGATGATGCGCCACTTCGGCGCTGACATTTCCGTCGAGGTCGTTGGTCACGGCCGCAGGATCACCTTGCAGGGCCAGCCCGAACTGGTGCCGGCCGACATCAAGGTGCCGGCGGACCCTTCTTCTGCGGCATTCGCGCTGGTCGGCGCGCTCCTGGTGCCAGGTTCGGAAATTATTTTTGAAGGCGTGATGACCAACCCACTGCGCGCGGGACTGTTGCAGACGTTGAAGGAGATGGGCGCTTCCATCGAAACGCTGGCGCAGAACAGCGACGGCGGCGAGGATACCGCGGACCTGCGCGTGCGCACATCAACGCTGCGCGGTGTCGAAGTGCCGCCGGAACGCGCCCCGGCGATGATCGACGAATATCCGATCCTGGCGGTGGCGGCGGCCTTTGCCGAAGGCGTCACGACCATGCGCGGCCTGAAGGAATTGCGCATCAAGGAATCCGATCGCCTCACCGCGACCGCCGACATGCTGCGCGTCAACGGCGTAGAAGTCGAAGTCGTCGGCGACGACCTGATCGTGCATGGCAAAGGCCGCGCGCCCGGCGGCGGCCTTGTCGCAACCCACATGGATCATCGCCTCGCCATGTCGGCGCTGGTGATGGGCCTGGCGGCCGACAAGCCGGTGACGGCGGACGATACGAGCTTCATCGCCACCAGCTTCCCGACCTTCGCGCCGATGATGCGAGGGCTGGGCGCGAGTTTTAAATGATCATCGCCATCGATGGCCCCGCTGCGTCAGGGAAAGGCACGCTCGGCAAGAAGCTCGCCGCGCATTACGGCCTGCGCCATCTCGACACCGGGCTGATCTATCGCGCGGTGGCGCTGGCGATGCTTGAGGGCGGCCATCCATTGACCGACGTTGTGCGCGCGGAACATGCCGCAAAATCGCTCGATATTGACAGCTTCAGCAATCCTGAACTCAAAAGCGCGCGCGTCGGCGAAGTGGCGTCGATTGTTTCCGCGATACCGCAGGTGCGCGCGGCGCTGCTGAAGTTTCAGCAGGATTTCGCGGCAAGCCCACCGGGCGCGGTACTCGATGGCCGCGACATCGGCACGGTGATCTGCCCGGACGCCGATGTAAAAATCTTTGTTGTGGCGACGCCGGAAGTGCGCGCCACCCGGCGCTACCTTGAATTCAAGGCGCAGGGGCTTCCGGTGATGCAGGCCGACATCCTTGCCGATATCCTCAAGCGCGACGCGCGTGACACCAGCCGTGCCGCTGCACCGCTCAAGGCTGCGCCAGACGCCCATGTGCTCGATACCACGGCGCTCGATGTCGATGGTGCGATGCATGCGGCAATTGCGCTGGTCGAGCGTGCGCGCGCCGGCCGCAATCCCTGATTGCCGCGTTACCACGGAATGGTCGTTGCCGACCTCAACCGGACCTATAAGCGCCACGCGCGGAGACGCCGCGATTACATGAAGCCCGGGTTGCGGGGCAAATACTGCGACCAATTTCCAAAGTCGTGCGTCGATACCAGCACCATCGGAAGCGTAATACGCATCCCGTGTTCAACGGCGATGCGAAGGGTGGCGTCGCTGGTGCCGGGAATGAACGCCGATATGTTCGCGCTGCCGCTATGTGCAGCCAGATGCAGTGCGGTCTTGAATGCAGCGCCGATGAACTCCGGCTGAGTAACGCCCAGCGGGCCGATATGACCGCCCGGAGAAATGTAGGCGTAGCCGACGCAATCGTCCCCGGCGTAAAAGGCGACACCGTTCAAACCGCTTTCATTGATCAGATGCCTGTGATGCTTGGCGCGTGACACTCCGAGGGTTTGCGCGTCGATGTGGGCCAGGCTCTGCAAGTGTGAGGCGGTGTCCTCAAGCGGCGCATGGCGCAATTGTGCTTCCGGCAAGCGCTTGAGCAAAACCTCGCGCGTGACGTTGAAATTATGAAGTGGAAGCCGGGGAAACATGCCGTGCCGGATGTAGAGACCTTGCGACACGGTATTGAACGTGAAGGTGATCAGCGCCCTGTGGATCGCGCCATTTTTCTGCGCATGATCCGACGTGCGTTTCAGTAACTCCTGACCAATGCCCCGGCCCTGATGATCGGGCGACACGAACAGCTCCGCGAGGAACCACAGGTCGCCACAGACCCAACTGAAGGCAAAGCCGAGAATCTCACCGGCATCCTCGGCCACCCACAGACCGTCGGGGTCGTCCTTCAGGGAAAACGACTGAAACAGCGTCGGACGCAACGATGCCATGGGTCCAAAGCCATGCCGTTCGGTGAGGTCGTTAACGCTGCGAACCACCAGCTCTTGGGCTGGTGCCAGATCTTGCTCTCGGGCAGGCCGGTACACGATGGGCATGGGGGCAATCCTGGTAAAATGCCTCGGCAGGCGTGATCGTAGAGCGATGATCTTGTGATGTCAGTTGCCCGCAAGCGTTTTATGCATCGATGAACAATACCCTCTCGTTCAGGGGGGGCCGTTCCTGGTCATAAGCCGGCTTTTCGCGATACCCGCATCGTCCGGGGCTCCCTCACAGGGAAATTGCCCGGACCAGGTTCCGCTTGAATGACTGCCAAATGGCGTTAAATCGGCGGTTTTTGCTTGCCGGAACGGCCCACTAGGGCTATATCCGCGCGATCCGGAGCTACTCGAAATCGTCGAGGCTGCCGGAGCGGGCCGAGGCGCTTGTATAGCCCTCGCGGTTGGAGGACCAAGCCCCGCTCCTGTGCCCCGCCGCCGCGCCCCGGAAAATCATCGTTCCAATCGCTCGGCTTTTGCGCCGGCCTGCCGCTTATCGGCAGTTGCTGACAGCCCACTGGGCTTTCAGCCCGCGCGTTCGGAACGCAACACCAACCGCCGGTGCTTCAGGAGACTACATGGCTACTGCTACCGCTACTGCACAGAACTCGCGCGACGATTTCGCCGCAATGCTCGATGAAACCTTCGGCGGCCCGAACGGCCTCAACGAAGGTTCGGTGGTCAAGGGGATCATCGTTGCCATCGAGAAGGACATGGCGATCATCGACGTCGGTCTGAAGATGGAAGGCCGCGTTGCGTTGCGCGAATTCGCAGCTCCGGGCCGTCCGAACGAACTCAAGGTCGGCGACGAAGTCGAAGTTTATCTCGAGCGCATCGAAAACGCGCTCGGCGAGGCCGTACTCTCGCGCGACAAGGCGCGCCGCGAAGAGAGCTGGGGCAAGCTCGAAAAGGCGTTCACCGCCAACGAGAAGGTCACGGGCGTCATCTTCAATCAGGTCAAGGGCGGCTTCACGGTCGATCTCGACGGCGCCGTGGCGTTCCTGCCGCGCTCGCAGGTCGATATTCGTCCGATCCGCGACGTCACCCCGCTGATGAACGTCAACCAGCCGTTCCAGATCCTCAAGATGGATCGCCGCCGCGGCAACATCGTGGTGTCGCGTCGTACCGTTCTCGAAGAGACCCGCGCCGAACAGCGTCAGGAACTCGTCCAGAACCTCGAGGAGGGTCAGGTCATCGACGGCGTCGTCAAGAACATCACCGACTACGGTGCGTTCGTTGACCTCGGCGGCATCGACGGCCTGCTGCACGTCACCGACATCGCGTGGCGCCGCGTCAATCACCCGACCGAAGTGCTCAACATCGGCCAGCAGGTGAAGGTCAAGATCGTCAAGATCAACCACGAGACGCACCGTATCTCGCTCGGCATGAAGCAGCTTCAGGCCGATCCGTGGCAGGGCATCGAAGCCAAGTATCCGCTTGGCATGCGCATGAAGGGCCGTGTCACCAACATCACCGACTACGGCGCGTTCGTCGAACTGGAGCCGGGCATCGAAGGCCTGATCCACGTCTCGGAAATGTCGTGGACCAAGAAGAACGTTCACCCCGGCAAGATCGTCTCGACCTCGCAGGAAATCGAAGTCCAGATCCTGGAAGTCGATCCGGTCAAGCGCCGCATCTCGCTCGGTCTCAAGCAGATCATGCGCAATCCGTGGGAAGTGTTCGTCGAGAAGTATCCGCCGGGCACCAATGTCGAAGGCGAAGTCAAGAACAAGACCGAATTCGGCCTGTTCCTCGGCCTCGACGGCGACATCGACGGCATGGTCCACCTCTCCGACCTCGACTGGAAGCGTCCGGGCGAACAGGTCATCGAGGAATACAAGAAGGGCGACATGGTCAAGGCCGTGGTGCTCGACGTCGATGTCGAGAAGGAGCGTATTTCGCTCGGCGTGAAGCAGCTTTCCGGCGATCCCTTCGCGGATACCGGCGGCGCTTCGGGCGATCTCAAGAAGGGCGCGGTCGTGACCTGCGAAGTCGTCGAGGTCAAGGAAACCGGCCTCGATGTGAAGATCGTCGGCACCGAACTCATGGCCTTCATCAAGCGTTCTGAAATCGCCCGTGACCGCGAAGAACAGCGGCCCGAGCGTTACGCAGTCGGTCAGAAGGTCGATGCCCGCGTCACCCTGTTCGACCGCAAGGCGCAGAAGGTGCAGGTCTCGATCCGCGCGCTCGAAGTTGCCGAAGAGAAGGACGCCATCGCTCAATACGGCTCGTCCGACTCGGGTGCTACCTTGGGCGACATTCTCGGTCACGCGCTCAAGCGCGCCGAGAAGGACGACGAGTAAGCCTTTATCCATCCAATACCCGGACGCGGTTCGCCGCGTCCGGGGTTTGTTTCGGCGTAATGGAGAACTTGATCTATGCCGCTCGACGCAGACTCAATCGTTGACCAGCGCCGGCTGCGGCGCAAACTCACCCGCTGGCGCGTCCTTGCCGTTGTGATCGCGCTGGTCGCCGTTGGCGGCGGGGCTTTCGCATTCCTCGGTAGAGGCGGCAGCAACGTCAGCAGCCTGACGACGAGCGGTTTTATCGCCCGCGTCACCATTTCCGGCATCATCCAGGGCAACACCGACCGCGTCGAGGCGCTGGAGCGGCTTGCGAAGTCGCAGGCCAAGGGCGTGATCGTTCATATCGACAGCCCCGGCGGCACCACGGCAGGCTCCGAACAACTCCACAATGCGCTGCGTCAGGTCGCGCAGGCGAAGCCGACCGTCATCGTGGTCGATGGCCTTGCAGCATCGGGCGGCTACATCGCTGCGCTCGCGGCCGACCACATCGTCGCGCAGAAGACCTCGCTGGTCGGCTCCATCGGCGTCCTCTTCCAGTACCCGAATTTCACCGAGCTGATGAAAACCGTCGGTGTGAAGGTCGAGGAGATCAAGTCCTCGCCGCTCAAGGCCGCGCCCAACAGCTTCGAGCCGACGAGCCCGGAAGCGCGCGCCGCCATCGAGGCGCTGGTGCGCGACAGCTACGACTGGTTCAAGGGCATGGTCGGCGACCGCCGCAAGCTCGACGGCGCGGCACTGGATCGCGTGGCGGACGGCCGCGTGTTCACCGGCCGGCAGTCCGTGGACCTGCGGCTGATCGACGAGATCGGTGACGAGAAAACCGCCGTGGCCTGGCTTGCCACCAAGGGCATCGAAGAAAAAACCCCGGTTCGCGATTGGCAGCTCAAGGACCGTTTCAGCGACCTGTCGTTCCTGCACCTCGGGATGGCGGCCTTGCTCGATTCCATGGGCCTGAAGTCGCTGGCCCAGCGGTTCGCCGGGGCCGGGGCGCTGCAAACTCTCGACCGACTGAACCTTGACGGCCTGTTGGCGCTTTGGCACCCTCTGTCCCGTGACTAACTATGTGCACTGCCGCATATTTCCGGCTTGGGCAGGTTCGCGCGGCAGACAACAGGGCCTCAAGGCAAACGGCGACGACAGATGATTAAATCAGAACTCGTACAGCGCGTCGCGGCACAGAATCCGCACCTTTATCAGCGTGACGTCGAAAATATCGTCAACGCCATCTTCGGCGAGATCGTCGATGCGCTGGCGCGCGGCGATCGGGTCGAGTTGCGCGGCTTCGGCGCCTTCTCGGTCAAGAACCGTCCGGCCCGCACCGGCCGCAACCCGCGCACTGGTGCGCATGTTTCGGTCGACAAGAAGCATGTGCCGTTCTTCAAGACCGGCAAGGAAATGCGCGAGCGGCTGAACACGACGGCGGAAGCGTAAGTCGCCGCGTGGCTTTCTGGCTGCTCCGCATATAGCTCTCGTGTTCCGGACGAGCGCGCATCGCGCGCGAAGCGCGTCCGGGAAAAGAATGGGCAATCCATGCGTAATCTCTTCCGCGCCATTATTCTCATTCCGCTTGCGTTGCTGATTGTTGCCTTCGCGGTCGCGAACCGGCAGACGGTCGCCTTTACCCTCGATCCCTTCGGCATTTCCGCGACGGCGCTGAATTTCCAGGCGCCGCTGTTCGCGCTCTCCTTTGCGCTGGTGATCGTCGGCGTGATCCTCGGCGGCATTGCGACGTGGCTGAAGCAATCCCACTGGCGGCGGGCGGCACGCACGCTCGACGCGGAGACCCGCAAGCTGCGCAATGATAATGAGCAACTTCGGCGGCGCGCTGAAATGGCGGAAGCAGCGGCATTGTCGCGCGTTGAACAGCCCAGGCTGATGCACCCTCCGGCAGCGTAGAATCATCCATGCGCAGCATCAGTGCGGAGGAAATCGACGCCGCACTGAGTTACGACACGCTGATCGCCGCGCTGGCGGAAGCGTTCCGCGCCGACATTACCGTGCCGCTGCGCCATCACCACACGATTCCGCAAGCGGGTCGCGATGCCACGCTGCTGCTGATGCCGGCCTGGACCGACAGGGCGACCCACGGTGGCCCGCGATATCTGGGCTGCAAGATCGTGTCGGTGTTTCCCGATAACCGCGCCAGTTCGCGGCCTTCGGTTTACGGCAGTTATGTCCTGATGCAGGGCGACACCGGCGCACCGCTGGCGGTGATGGACGGCACGGCGCTGACCGCGTGGCGCACGGCGTCTGCTTCCGCGCTGGCGGCAAAATATCTCGCGCGTGAGGATGTAGCCCATCTCGTCATGGTGGGTGCCGGCGCGCTGGCACCGCATCTCGTGCGGGCGCATTGCTGCGTGCGGCCGATCTCGCGCGTGACCTTGTGGAATCGCACGCGCGCCAGGGCGGATGCGCTGGCGAAGCAACTCGCGCTGCCCGGCGTGCGTGTCACGGTGACGGACGATCTCGAGCAGGCGGTACGCGACGCCGATATCGTATCCTGCGCGACACTGTCGAATGAACCGCTCGTGCGCGGTGCATGGCTCAGGCCCGGCGTGCACCTCGATCTCGTTGGCGCCTTCCGGCCCGGCATGCGCGAGTCGGACGATGCGGCGGTTTCCCGCGCGCGAGTGTTCGTCGATACGATGGCCGGCGCGACCAAAGAGGGCGGCGACATCGTGCAGCCGTTGCAAACGGGTGCGCTGCGGCTCGATCAGGTGCAGGGCGACCTCTTTGGCCTCACCCGAGGTACGGCCAGGGGCCGCACATCGGCAGACGAGATCACGCTGTTCAAGTCGGTCGGTACGGCGCTGGAAGACCTGGCGGCAGCGATGCTGGTCTGGCAGCGCCTTAAAGTCTGAAATATCCTAGTTATATCAATGCAGTAAGTGGGAAGCCCTGCGCCAAAGCCAGACAAGACAAAACCGGCCGGGCAGGGTATAAACCGGCGCATGATCCCGAAAAGTGGTCGCCGGTTTTCGGATCAGATCATGCGCAAGGGTAATATGTCTCTGATCGTCAAAATCTGCGGCCTCAAGACGCCGGAAACCCTCGATGTCGCGCTCGATGCGGGTGCGGACATGGTCGGCTTCGTGTTTTTCCCGCCGTCGCCGCGCAATCTTTCGATTGATGCTGCTGGCGCGCTCGGCGCGCGCGTGAAGGGCCGCGCCGGAAAGGTCGCGCTCACCGTCGATGCGGACGATGCACTGCTCGCTGAAATCGTCGCGGCGCTGTCGCCGGACCTGCTGCAACTCCACGGCAAGGAAACGCCGGAGCGGGTCGCCGCCATCAAGACTAAATTCAAGCTGCCGGTGATGAAGGCGCTTGCGGTCGAAACCGGGAGCGACCTCGCCGCCGTCACGCCTTACCTGAACGCCGCCGACCGCATCCTGTTCGATGCGCGCGCGCCAAAGGATGCGACGCGGCCGGGCGGCCTCGGCATGCCGTTCGACTGGCACCTTCTGGAGAATCTAGACCTCGCCTTGCCCTACATGCTGTCGGGCGGGTTGACGCCGGACAATGTCGCGGAGGCGCTGCGGATTACGCACGCGCCCGGCGTCGATGTATCCTCCGGCGTCGAGCGTGCGCCGGGTGAAAAAGACGCCGATAAAATTCGCGCTTTCATCCGCGCCGCGCGTGAAGCCGCCACCACGATGATGAGTAACGCATGACCGTCCAGCAGCCCAATTCCTACCGCACCGGCCCGGACGAGCTCGGGCACTTCGGCAATTTCGGCGGACGCTTTGTTGCCGAAACGCTGATGCCGCTGATCCTCGATCTGGAAAAGACCTATGCCGAGGCCAAGGCCGACCCGGCGTTCAAAAAGGAAATGGACGGCCATCTCGCGACCTATGTCGGCCGTCCGTCGCCGCTCTATTACGCCGAGCGTCTGACGCAGCATCTGGGCGGCGCAAAAATCTACATGAAGCGCGAAGAGCTAAACCACACCGGCGCGCACAAGGTGAACAATGTGCTGGGCCAGATCATGCTGGCGCGCCGCATGAAAAAGCCGCGCATCATCGCGGAAACCGGCGCGGGCATGCATGGCGTCGCGACCGCAACGCTGTGCGCCAAGTTCGGCCTGCCGTGTGTAGTTTATATGGGCGCGGTCGATGTCGAGCGGCAGAAGCCGAACGTCATGCGCATGCAGATCCTCGGCGCGGAAGTGCGCCCCGTGGAGTCCGGCGCGAAGACGCTCAAGGACGCGATGAACGAGGCGCTGCGCGACTGGGTCACGAACGTCGCCGATACGTTCTATTGCATCGGCACGGTCGCGGGCCCGCATCCCTATCCGATGATGGTGCGCGATTTCCAGTGTGTGATCGGCAACGAGACCAGAGAGCAGATGATGAAGGCGGAAGGCCGCCTGCCGGATTCGCTGATCGCCTGTATCGGCGGCGGCTCCAATGCGATGGGCCTGTTCCATCCGTTCCTCGATGACCGTTCCGTCGAGATCGTCGGCGTCGAAGCGGCGGGATATGGCCTCACGGGCCTGCATGCGGCGTCCATTGCGGGCGGGCGGCCCGGCGTGCTGCACGGCAACCGCACCTATCTGCTGATGGACCCTGACGGCCAGATCAACGAAGGCCATTCGATTTCCGCTGGCCTCGATTATCCGGGCGTCGGGCCTGAGCATTCCTGGCTGCATGACATGGGCCGGGTGCAGTTCATGTCCGCGACCGACGATGAAGCGGTGGCGGCGTTCCAGCTTTGCTCCAAGCTTGAAGGCATCATCCCGGCGCTCGAAACCGCCCATGCGCTGGCGGGCGTCATCAAGCGCGCGCCGGCGCTGCCGAAGGATCACATCATGGTGGTCAATATGTCCGGCCGCGGCGACAAGGATCTCGCAAGCGTGGAACAGTATCTGGAGAAGAAGGGCCAATGAGTGTGGTGCATAAATTTGCCGCGCACTCGGATTACCTCTCCCCGGCGGGGAGAGGTCGCGCGCGCAGCGCGCGGGTGAGGGGATGCTGTTCTCAATCGGGCCGCAAGGTCTGGTCGATCATCTCCAGCACGCCATCGAGATTTTCATATACGTCAGTATTGGTGACACGGACGATCAGGAATCCGAGCGTCTCGATCAAATGTGTTCGTTCGGCGTCGCGTTTAACTTCGGCATCTGTGCCGTGGGTTGCGCCATCGACTTCGACTATCAGTTTGCCTTCCAATGAAACGAAATCGACGATGTATCGATCAATGGAATGTTGCCGCCGGAATTTCCAGCGTGCCATTCGCCGGTTGCGCAGCGCCTGCCAGAGCCGCGCTTCGGCGCTGGTCTGGGATGCACGCAGCTTGCGCGCTTTCCGCTTGAACCAGTCCATCCCCCTCACCCGGCCGCTGCGCGGCCGACCTCTCCCCACTGGGGAGAGGTATAGCACCTCCCGCGTGTCAGCATGAGTACCCGTATCGACAAGCGCTTCGCCGCGCTCAAGGACGAAGGCCGCGCCGGACTGGTGACGTTCACCATGGCGGGCGACCCGGATTACGCGACCTCGCTCGCGCTCACCAAGGCGCTGCCCAAGGCTGGCGCCGATGTGCTCGAACTCGGCATGCCGTTCACCGATCCGATGGCGGACGGTCCGGCGATCCAGGCTGCGGGTCTGCGCGCGCTCGCGGCCGGCCAGAACATGATCAAGACGCTCGCCCTGGTGAAGGCGTTTCGCGAGGAAGACAATCACACGCCCATCGTGCTGATGGGGTACTTCAATCCGATCTACATCTACGGCGTGGATAAATTCCTCGCCGATGCGAAAGCTGCCGGTGTCGATGGTCTCATCGTCGTGGACCTGCCACCGGAAGAGGACGACGAACTCTGCATCCCCGCGCTCAAGGCGGACCTCAACTTCATCCGCCTCGCGACGCCGACGACCGACGACAAGCGCCTGCCGATGGTGCTGCAGAACACGTCGGGCTTTGTCTATTATGTCTCGATCACCGGCATCACCGGCTCGGCCGTGCCCGACGCCGGCAAGGTCGGGCAGGCGGTCGCGCGCATCAAGCGTCACACGAAGCTGCCGGTCTGCGTCGGCTTCGGTGTGCGCAACGCCGAAAGCGCCGCCGGCATTGCCCGCCATGCCGATGGCGTGGCGGTCGGTTCGGCGCTGGTCAGCGCGGTCAAGGATTCGCTCGATGGTAGCGGCAAGGCGACGGCGCGTACCGTTACCGCCGTCACCGATCTGGTAACGCAGATCGCAAAAGGCGTGCGTAGCGCGGCGTTGAAAGCGGCGGAATAAGCTATATTTGAGAATCAGAGCAGCCGCGCCACAACAAAGGCGTGGATGCCCGGCATAAGAGTTCATCCTTGTGCCCGCCAAAGGCGGGACACGTGGGCCGAACATGACGAAACGAGAGAGCAGCGGGAATCTCGCATGAACTGGATTTCAAACGTCGTCCGGCCAAAAATCCGCAACATGCTTGCGCGCCGCGACACGCCGGAAAACCTCTGGATCAAGTGTCCGGAGACCGGCCAGCTCGTGTTCTTCAAGGACGTCGAGGCCAACCAGTTCGTCATTCCCGGCTCGAACTATCACATGCGCATGGGCGCCACGGCGCGCCTGAAGTCGATGTTCGACGGCGAGACCTGGCTCGACATCGGCGTGCGGGACGTGCCGCTGGACCCCTTGAAATTCCGTGATGCGCGCCGCTACACCGACCGTCTCAAGGATGCCCGTACCAAAACGGGAATGAACGACGCCGTGAAGCTCGGCTATGGCCGGCTTGACGGGCTGCCGGTCGTGATCGGCGTGCAGGATTTCGATTTCATGGGCGGCTCGCTCGGCATGGCCGCAGGCGAGGCGGTCATCAAGGGGCTTGAGACGGCGGTCGACAAGGGCTCGCCGTTTATCCTGTTCGCGGCCTCGGGCGGCGCGCGCATGCAGGAAGGCATCCTGGCGCTGATGCAATTGCCGCGCACGACGGTCGGCGTGCAGCGCCTGCGCGAGGCGCATCTGCCGTACATCGTGGTGCTGACCAATCCGACCACCGGCGGCGTCACGGCGTCCTATGCCATGCTGGGCGACGTGCACATCGCCGAGCCGGGCGCGCTGATCGGCTTCGCCGGTCCGCGCGTGATCGAGCAGACCATCCGCGAAAAGCTCCCGGAAGGATTCCAGAAGTCGGAATACCTGAAAGAACACGGCATGGTCGATATGGTCGTGCCACGCCAGGAATTGCGCGCGACGCTTGCCAATCTTTGCCGCCTGCTGACCAAGGCTGAGCCGGGCACCGCGGCCATTTCCCCGGCGCCGGAGCGTCAGGCGCTGCCGGCTCCCTCCAACGCGTGACCGTGACGCAGCGGCACGCGCGATGATTTCCAGATGACACAGGTTGACGCGATCCTTGCGCGGCTCTTGGCGCTGCATCCCAAGCGCATCGACCTGTCGCTCGACCGCATCTGGCGCATTCTCGGCGCGCTCGGCCATCCCGAACGCAGCCTGCCGCCGGTCATCCATGTTGCCGGCACCAACGGCAAGGGTTCGACCGTCGCGTTTATGCGGGCGATCCTCGAAGCCGCCGGCATGCGCGTGCATACCTATACCTCGCCGAATCTTGTCCGTATCAATGAGCGCTATCGCCTCGCCGGCACGCTGGTGTCCGACGATGCGCTGGCGGCGGCGCTGGCCGAGTGCGAGCGCGCCAATGGCGATGCGCCGATCACGGTGTTTGAGATCGAAACCGCCGCGGGTTTCCTGCTGTTCTCGCGCACGCCGGCCGACGTGCTGTTGCTGGAAGTCGGCCTCGGCGGCAGGCTCGACGCCACCAATGTGGTCGACAGGCCGCTGGCGAGCGTCATCACGCCCATCTCCATCGACCACATCGAATTTCTCGGCGACACGCTGGAAAAGATCGCCGCCGAAAAGGCCGCGATCATGAAGCGCGGCGTGCCGGCGATCATCGGGCGGCAGGGCGAAGGCCCGTTGTCAGTCATTACGCAATACGCACAGGAAATCCGTGCGCCGCTGCATCTGCTGGGACAGGAATGGATGGCCGGCGAGGAGCGCGGGCGTCTGGTCTATCAGGACGACAAGGGCCTGATGGATTTGCCGGCGCCGCGGCTGTTCGGCCGCCATCAGTTCGACAACGCCGGCACCGCGATTGCCGCGCTGCGCATCTCGGGACTGGATATTCCGCCGCACGCCTACGAAGTGGGCATCCTGAAGGTTGACTGGCCCGCGCGCATGCAGCGCCTGACCACAGGGAAACTTCCTGCGCTGGCGCCTGCGGGTTCTGAACTGTGGCTCGATGGCGGACACAATGCGGACGGCGGACGCGCTGCCGCTGCTGCGCTTGCGGATCTCGAGGAGCGCGTGCCGCGCCCGCTGGTGATGATCGTCGGCATGCTGGCGACCAAGGATGCGGAAGGCTTCCTGCGTAATTTCTCAGGGCTGGCGCGCAAGCTGATTGCGATTCCGATCCATCAGGAAAAAACGCTGCCGGCGTCGGGCGTGGCGTTCACGGCGAACCACGTCGGCATTCCGTCGGATGTCGCCGAAAACGTAGCGGAAGCGTTGGAGAAGGTCGGCAAGCTCAATCTTTCCGCGCCGCCGCGCATCCTGATTACGGGATCGCTGTATCTTGCCGGCGAAATCCTCGAAGTGAACGGCACGCCGCCGACTTGAGATCTTGCTGTCATTGCGAGCGAAGCGAAGCAATCCCGGTCATGTGTGCACGCCTGACCGGGATTGCTTCGTTGTGCTGCGCGCTCCTCGCAATGACGGAAACAAAAGCGGCCGGTGTTTCCACCGGCCGTTTGTAATTACGTTCGATCAGCGCGGATCAGGTTTCCGACGTGATCCACTGCTCGAGCTTCTGGCGCGGCGCGGCGCCGACCTGACGCGAGGCGAGTTCGCCGTTCTTGAACAGCATCAGGGTCGGGATCGACATGATGCCGTACTTCTGCGCGGTCGCCGGATTTTCATCGACGTTGAGCTTGACGATCTTCACCTTCGCGCCGAGCGCGGTCTGAATTTCCTCAAGGGCAGGCGCGATCATCTTGCAGGGTCCGCACCATTCGGCCCAGAAATCGACCACGACCGGCTCGGCGGACTGCAACACTTCGGTCTCGAAGGTCGAATCTGAAACTTTACCAACGCCCATGGGGCACCTCATGTCATGCGAGAACGGCTGCGGATGCGAGCCAGAAAACGTGAGAGAATCGTAGCAGCGAAACGGTAGCACCAGATAGATAGACCGGCTTGGGATAACCGGGCGTTACATCCGGAATAACCCGGAAACCGAACCGGAATAGTCCAGATATCACCGGAGCTTGAAGTGTCAGGCCGGGCGCTGCGGGGTGGAATCGCGGGCAGGTCTGTGGTGCGCCGAGAACCTATGGACGCTGCCCTGCAGCGTCAAGGTTTTGTCACGCAGAGGTGAATTCGCTAAGCGCCTTGTCCAGCACACTATCCGAAAGTTCCATGAGATCAGGCACATCTGTCCAGATCAGCGCGGCCTTGATGCGTTTTGCAGGATAAATTTTCGCGAGTAGCGCCCGGTAAAGCGCCAATTGCCGCAGGTAGGACGGCGGCACGTCTTCCAGCCGTTTGGGTGCGGGCCGATTCGTCTTGTAGTCGGCGATCAGGACTTCGGTGTCCGTCACCGCGATGCGATCAATCTGGCCGTTGACGAGTGTTGACGGTTTTCCGGCGATGACGATGCGCCCGACAATCGGCACTTCGCCGCGGCTGCCGGGCGCAAACAATGCAGCGAAGCGCGCGTCGTCGAGAATGGCGAAAGCCTGTGCCCGCATTTCATTCTGCTCGGCGGCGGAGAAATCCGCAGCGGAATTCTTCAGGAAGTTCTCCGCCCTGGCGCGGCGGCTTTCCGGCGCAACGTCAGGCAGCGATTGCAGCAGGCGATGGATGAGCGAACCGCGCAGCATGGCGGCGCGGCGGGCTTCGCGGCTGACGGCGGTGAGAGTTTTTGGGGGTGCATCATCGGACGATGGCGTGATGGTTTTGTGCTTTGGTTCTGCGGGCGCGTCCTGCGCAAGCCACGCTTGCTTGGGCGCTGCATGGGCAGCAATGGGAGCAGCAGCGGGTGGCTCGGATGACGGCGCCGCGAATTTCTGGAAGCGTTTGACCATATAGTCTTCTGGCGCTTCGTCCTTCGCAGGCTCGCCGTAGTCTGCCGGCGCTTCGGTCAGTTCGCCGCTGGCCTCAAGCCCCTGCGCGACAAGATCGTACCAGCAACCGGCGGGCATCGCGTTCCGGCCGACTGCGCCGCACACGATCAGGCGATCCGCCGCGCGGGTCATGCCGACGTAGAGGAGGCGGCGGTACTCGTCCTCGGCGGCGTTCTGCGCGGTCTGGCGCGCGGCGGCGGTCGCGGCGACGTCGTCGGCCTTGCTCGGCATCCAGGCAAGACGGTCCGGCGTATTCAGGCCGGCGTTGTGCGGTGGCAATGCGAGCAGGCGCGGCTGATGATGCGCGGGGCCGGCAGGCGCGGTGGTGGTGTCGGCCAGAATGACGATGGGTGCTTCGAGGCCCTTGGCGCCATGCACGGTCATGACGCGCACCTCGTCGCGGGCGATCTCCATGTCGCGCTTGATGGAGGCCGAGGCGGTGCGCAGCCACGACACGAAACCCTGCAGCGATGGCACTTCGCGCGCTTCGTAGTCGAGCGCGAGGTTGAGGAATTCGTCGAGCGCGTCGTTAGCTTCGTTGCCGAGCCGCGCCAGCAGCATTTCGCGCGCCTTGCCCGCGCCGAGCAGTTTTGCATAGAAGGCGAATGGTGAAAGTTCCCGCGCATCCTTCGAAATATCGTCGAGACGGCCGGCGATGTCGGCACGCTTCTCGCGTAGTGCGGCGCGCAAGGTGCCCTTGCGATCCCATGCCAGCTCGAACAATGCTTCTTCGCTCAGGCCAAACAGCGGCGACTTCAGCACGGTTGCGAGCGCGAGATCGTCCTGCGGCAGAAGGATGGCGTCGGCAAGCACCAGCAGGTCCATCACCGCGATATGTTCGGTCAGCACCAGCCGGTCGGCGCCCGCGACGCGGACATGCGCGTTCTTGAGTGCGCGGATGATGGCTTCGAACAGCGGGCCGCGCTGGCGCAACAGGATCAGCACATCGCCCGGCGTCACCTTGTGGCGCTTGTCGTCGTCGCCGACATAATGATCGCTACTGGTCCAGACCTTGACCGCCGCCGCAATGCGCCGCGCGAGTTTCACGCGCGGACTGGTCTGTGAGGTCGTATCGAATGGTGCATCCCACGGATCGACTTCGGGACGGTCTTCCGGCGCGACCAGCGGCCAGAGTTCGACAAGGCCCGGCGCTGCCGTCCGCACGGCAGCGTGCGCGGTCTGTTTCTCGTCGCGCGAAAGCCCGGCGTGCGCTTCCGGACGCCTGAACACGATATCGACAGCGTCGATGACGGCGGTGACCGAGCGGAACGAGTGCTGGAATTCGATGGCGCGGAATTCCGTCCCGGTGTCCTTATGCGCGCGCTCGAAGAAGTCACGCATCTCCGCGAATTCCGCAGGCGCTGCACCCTGGAACGAGAAGATCGATTGCTTGTCGTCGCCGACCGCGAAGATCGAACGCTTGACGTTGCCGCGCGCGCCCGCGCCGGCGGTAAATTCCGCCACCAGCGGCTTGATGATCTCCCATTGATCGGGGCTGGTATCCTGCGCTTCGTCGATCAGCAGGTGGTCGATGCCGAGATCGAGCTTGTAGTGCACCCATGCGGCCTCGACGCGGGTCAAGAGGTCGCGCGTGCGGGCGATCAGGTCTTCATAGTCCAGCAGTCCGCGGCGTTCCTTGTCGTGCTGGTAGTGGCTCATCATCGCGGTGGCGATGGTGACGAGTGCCATGGTGCGGTCGCGGATCACAACGGCGTTGCGCCTGGCGATCAGCCCGCAGACGCGCTGCTGTTCCTGCACGAGCCTTTCGGCAAGCGAAGGATTTGCCGTTGCGATCGTCTTGGTGACGATGGATTTGCGCGGTTCAAGCTTGCCGGTGCAGAAAATCGCGATGTAGGCGTCGCGGCGCTCGTTGCCGGTCGTTGTTTGAGCAATCTCCAGACGCTTGATGTGTTCGGCATCGGTCTTGGAGCCGAGCGCCAGCGCGGCCATCAGGCCCGGCAATTGCGACAGCGGGATGATGGTGCTCTGGAAGAATGCTTCTTCGATACTCTCCGTGGTGTCGCCTGCGCCAAGCCCGAGCATCTGGGTCAGTTCGGACGCCGCGCGCGCAAGGTCGTTATCGCCCGCCGTCCATGCCGCGACCTTGTCGCGCATGAAAATCGCCTCACGCAGCGCGCCCTTGAAGGTCTGGTCGCTGGTCGCGAGTGTTGCGGCAGCCAGTGCCCGCCCAAGCGCACCGTCCGGCTTGCCGACGGCTTCCAGCAGCACGGTCATTTCCGCACGCTCCAGCATCTGGTGCTGTTGCGTATCGTCCAGCACGGCGAAGCGCGCCGCCACATTGGCCTCGAACGGGAACTGTTGCAGCAATCGCGTACAGAAGCCATGGATGGTTTGCACCTTGAGACCGCCCGGTGTTTCCAGCGCCGAGGCAAACAGGCGGCGTGCCAGCGCCAGCGACTGCGCATCGGTCTTGGCTGCGCCGGTTTCGCGAATTGCCGCCGCCAATTCCTCGTCTTTCAAAGAAATCCATTTGCCGAGCGTGCCGAACACGCGGTTCGCCATGTTGGCGGCGGCAGCCTTGGTGAAGGTCAGGCAGAGAATTTTCGCCGGATCGGTGCCGTTGAGCAAAAGCCGGATCACGCGCTGCGCCAGCACATGGGTCTTGCCCGCGCCCGCATTGGCCGACACCCACGCCGATGCGGCGGGATCGGAGGCGCGGTGCTGCCGGTCGATCAGTCCGGCCGGGATCGGGGCGCGTGTCATTCGCCGCCTCCTTCGCCGTCATCCGCGCCGCCGGACAGCGACCATTCCTTGACGCGCGCAAGATGGTCGTAGTCGCCGCCGCCGCGCCGCGCGAACATCGGCGTCTCGCGCGAAAGATAGCCGGTAGTGTCGTTGTCAAAGCGCGTGGCAAACATGATGAGCCTTTGCCACGCCAGATCGGCCTCGGTGTCTGCCGTGCTGCTCTTGAATGTGACGGGCTTGTCGGCGCCGCCATCCGGCCCGCCATGCAGATGGATATAGGCGAGTTGCGTCACCGGCGAATGGGGGTCGATGTTCTCGAAGCCGCCGCCGCGCAGGATCGCGGCTTCAAGCGTGAGCTGCGGCGAGAGGCCGGTCTGCACCTGCGGCGTCGTCGGCGGCGTTCCGGTCTTGTAGTCGAGAATGACGTAGGAGCCGTCCTTGCGGCGCTCGATACGGTCGGCGCGCGTGCGTAACGTGAAGGTGGCATCGCCAAGCGGAAACTCGCGGGTGCCCGAAAGCTCGGTGTAAAGCGTTTCAATGTCGGGGCGGCGCGCGGTCTCGAATTGCGCGAACCACCTGGCGATGCGCAGGAAGCGCGGCCACCAGAACGCGCGCGCCTCGGGAAAGTCCTTCAGCGGCTCGAAATGCCGCTCGCCGATGCCGATCAGCACACGCTCCGCATCGGGCGGCAGCCTGTCCTTGTAGATATCGGTGAATTCGCCGATGGCGCCATGAATAAGCGTGCCGCGGTCGCGTGCGCCGGGCGGCGTGTCGATGTCCTCCAGCGGCCGCAGGCGGAGAATATGGCCGGCGTAGATCGAATAGGGATCGCGCCGCCAGTTCTCGATATCGGTGACGGACAGCCGGTGCGGCCGCGCCGCGCGCGGTGGCCTGGGTTGGGGACGCGCAACCGGCTTTGCTTCTTGTGCCTGATGATCGAGATTGCGCGCCCACGCGAGATAGTTCTCGCCGCGCGCCGCGACCTCGGTCCAGCGTTCGCCGGCGACCGCGCCGAGCCGTTGCAGAAATCTGGAAGCCACCGTCGGCGCGCCGCCGAGCTTGGTGGCGCGGGTGAGAAACACTTCGCGCGCGCCAAGGAGCTGCGCGAAGTCATGTGCGGTAAGGCCGATGCGCAGCTCCGGCAGGTTCAGTCCGAGCTGATGGCGCATCGGACGGCTGAGCCACGGATCGCCGCGTACTTCCGGCGGCCACACGCCTTCCGCCAGTCCGCCGAGTACGACGCGGTCGGTGTCGGTCAGTCGCGCTTCGAGCAAACCATAGATACGCACGCGTGCCGCAGGGTTCTCCTGCCAGCGCACGACGGTGCCTGCAATCGCGGTCAGGAAAAATTCGGCGTAGTCGATGGGCGACAGCGCGATATCCGAATCCGCGGTCTGGCTTTCGCTTTCCTCGAACGTCTCCGTGAGCTTCTTGCCGTCCTCGCGCAGGAATGCGGCTGCGTTGTCGCCCTCAGTGCTGAGATGCGCGATGACCTCGCGATGACGCTTCGCCATCTCGCCGAACGGCAGCGGTTTGCTGCGGGCGATTTCTTCCAGCGGCTTGAGCGCGGCGGAAATTTTATCGACCAGCGCCGCCGCATGGTCGAAGTCAGCCGCCGTCAGCGCCGCCTGCGGGTCGAACCGATGGATCGACGAGCGCTCCTTGCGCTGGAGCTTGTCCCACTCGGCGCGCGTATTCTTCACGGCGCTCGCCAGTGCCGCGCTACCGCCACGCGGACGTGGCCCGCGCAGCACGGCGCGTTCCAGTGCGGCGACGCTGTTGCCGTCGCCCAGCCTGAACAGTGGATGCTTGAGCAGCGCCAGCAGTGAGACCGGCGGCAGCCCATCGAGCGCGACTTCGGCGGCGAGCCGCGCGAACACCCCGGCGGGCGTGTTGCCCAGCGGGTCGCCGCCAGTGTCGTTGGCGTCGATGTGCCAGCGTTGCAGCGCGGCGGTGACGCGGCGCGCCAGCGCACGGTCGGGCGTAATCAGCGCGGCGGTCTTGCCGGGCGTATTCACTGCCTCGCGCAGCGCAATCGCAATGGCCAGCGCTTCTTCTTCCGCGTTGGCGGCCTCGATCAGGGTCAGGTTGGAAAGTCCCGCCGCGATGCGCGCGGCGATGTCCCTGTCGTCCAGCCGCTGTGGCCAGATGTGCGTACTCTGCGCGGGGCGCAGCGCCTCCGACACCAGCGTCTCGCGGCCTTCCTCTGATGGAGTACCCAGTGTATCGACCGCGCCGCGTTCGATTTCCATGCGCGCCAGCAGGCCATGCAGCGCGAACTGGGCGTGGCCCGCGGCGGGCGTGTTGTCGTTCTCGCCGGAGATCAGCCTCCACGAGGGTTCGTCGAGGTCGGTGTCGAGGCCCGGCAGCACCACCGCGCCATGCGGCAATTTTGCAATCGTTGCGATCAGCTTCGCCGTCGCCGGCATCGAGCCGGTCGAGCCAGCGGCAATCACCGGACCGTCCGGGCGTGTCTTCAGGCGTTCAGCTTCAGCGGCGATCAAACGGTCGCGGTGTTCGGCCGGTTCGATGGCTTGCCGCTCCCTGAGCAGGGCCGGCCAGTGTTCGCGCGCGATCTTGAGAAAATCGAGCGTGAGTTGCCAGTATTTGTCCATGCTCTCCGGCACGAGCGTATCGAGCTTCGACCACGGCACTTCGCGGGTGGTCATGTCGTCCATCAACCGCGCGAGGTCGTCGGCCAGGGCGAGCGCCGCACTTGGAGATGTGGCGACCAGTGGCGTGCCTTCCGCGCTGCGCACGCCGGGCGACGCCGCCCACTTCAGGATGAACTGCGTCAGCAGCGCGCGGCGCTCAAAGCCGCCGATGGATGGCTTTAAATCCAGTGCGTCTGCGTTAGCAGTCTCCGCGAAAGCGAATTCGTCCTCGTCGATGCTGCCGATGGGGACGATGCGCGGCAGCACAGCGGCATCGGTGCCAAGTTCGTCGAGGAAAGCCTGACGCGCCAGCACGCAGGAACGCTTGGTCGGCAGGTAGATGGTGGCGCGCGCCAGTTCCAGCGGTTGGCCGCGCGGCGCAAATCCTGCGACCAGCGTGCCGTCGAGCAACGCCTTCACCAGCGTCGGCAGGAACGGCACCGACGCCGGAATGGTGAAAACACGGCCGCGCTTCGAGGCTGAGGGGGAACCCGGAATCATGCCGGTCAGTGTAGCACCGGCGGCAAATGAAGAGGGATCAGATCACGCCGCACTGGCGCGAATGGCGGTTTCGGCGGCGGTGACGGCATCGGGCGTGCCGACGTGCATCCACAGGCCATCGAGCCGCAGGCCCGCGAGCCGTCCGGCCTCGCTGGCGCGGTCGAACAGCGTGGTCAGCGAGAAATCGCCGGCGGGCGCATCCTTGAACAGGGCAGGCGAGAGGATCGCGACGCCAGCAAACACGAACGGCACCACATCGCGTTCGCCGCGGCGGCGCAGCGCACCGTCCGGCGTCATGGCGTAGTCGCCGCGGCCGGAATAGCCGATACTGTTGGCGGTCGCGGCCAGCAGCAGCAGCGCGTCCATGCGCGCGGGATCGAAGGTCGCGGCGAGGCGGTCGAGATTGGGCGACACGCCATCGAGCCACAGCGTATCGGAATTGACGTGAAAGAACGGCCCGCCGCCCAGTTGCGGCAGCGCATTGACGACCCCGCCGCCGGTGCCGAGGAGCCGCGGACGCTCGTTCGAGATCACGATGTTCGGCTCCTTGCGCGCGGCAAGATGCTGTTCGATCTGGTCGGCGAAGTAATGGACGTTGACGACGGCGGTGGTGACGCCCGCATTGGCAAGCTTGTCCAGCACGAAGTCGATCAGCGGCTTGCCTGCCACCGGCACCAGCGGCTTGGGCATGTTGTCCGTGAGTGGGCGCATGCGCGTGCCAAGGCCGGCCGCCATCACCATGGCGTGGCGAGGAGTATTGGCGGGGTGCGGGGAATCGTTCGAACGGGTCATTGCGTTACAGCGACAGTTATCGGGGGAGTGTAACACTCAGGCGACAGCGTGTTACGCACAAACCGCCGCAGCAATAAGGTGCGGATGCTGGGAGTTGTGGTAGCGGCGGCGCGTTAAGATTTCGCTAACCATGCGGGTTTTGCGTGATTTTACGGGCGAAACATGACCTCGACGCCGGGCGGCGGCGGTACATTGGCCTTGTACCATTCGGCGAGCGGCGCGAGTGCCGGATGCACCAGCGCGCGCTGCACATAGTTCCAGATGCGCGGCAGGTGTCGAAGATACTGCGGCTTGCCGTCGCGGCGGTCGAGCCGCGCGAAGATCCCTAGAATTTTAGTCGCGCGCTGCGCCGCCATGGTCGAGTAGAGCGCGGCGAATTGCTGCATGTCGAAATTCGGATCGTCGATGGAGCGCGCGCGGATATAGCTCGTGAGCATTTCCATTTCCCACGCTTCCGGCACATCGACGCGTGCGTCCTGCAGCAGCGAAGCGAGGTCGTAGGCGGCGGGGCCGATCACGGCATCCTGGAAATCCAGAATGCCCATGCAGGCAATGCCGCGACGCTCCGGCATCCACAGCAGATTCGGCGAATGGAAATCGCGCAGCACCCAGGTCTCGCGGGCCGCGACAGCGGGTGCGAGAATTTCCCGCCAGATCGCGACGTATTCGCCGCGCGCCACGTCCGATGCCGGTGCATTGCGGAACGGCAGGTACCAGTCCGGCAGCAGTTCGGCTTCGATCAGGAAGGCGTCCATGTCGTAGGACGGCAGGCTGTAGGCCACATGCGGCGCGACCGGCAGCGCATCGGGCAATATCTGCTTGTGCAGCGCGATCAGCACATGGACGGCTGCTTCATAGCAGGTGCGGACCGGCGCCGGCGGCGTGCCGGAGACGACGGCGTTGTTGCCGAGGTCTTCCAGCACGATGTAGCCGTCGGAAAGGTCGGCGGCGTAAATCTCGGGCGTCGAGAAACCCTTGTCGTGCAGTGTTCGCGAGATCGCGACGAACGGCTGGATATCTTCGGAGAGATGCGCAATCGCGCTATAGGGCTTGCCGTCCTTGACCGGCGGGCCGTCGGGCCGCTTCGGCGAATTCATCAGGATGAACTGCTTGCCCTCGAACAACAGCCGCTCGTAGCTGCGGCTGGAGGCGTCGCCCGCCATGCGTTCGCGCTGTGCGCCGCCGAAGCCGTTTTCTTCGAGGAAGCGCCGCGTTGAAATAATCCGCTCCAGACGCCCGGCATAGGCGCCATGGCCGATCAGCGAAAACGTGCGATGGCCGTCGCTGCGTTCGGGCAGCACCGCGAGGGTGACTTCCCAGTAATTGTCCGGCAGCAACCTGGGTGCGCGTTCTGGCCATTCGACCAGCAGCACCGCGCCTTCGGGGAGGTCGTCGAAGCCGAGTTCAGTAAGTTCGTCCGGGCTGGTCAGCCGGTAAAGGTCGGCGTGGACGATGGTGAAGCTCTTGGCCTCATAGGTCTGCAAAAATGTATAGGTCGGGCTCGGCGCTTCCTGCGCGGGGTTCGCCGTGAGTTCGCGGATCATCGTGCGCGCGAAGGTGGTCTTGCCGGCGCCGAGGTCGCCCGACAGCGCGACCACGTCGCCGCGCTCCAGTACCGTGGCGAGCATGGCGGCGAGCGGACGCAACTCGCCTTCGCTGGCGATTTCAAGCGTGAAGGATTTTCCGTCGGGCGTATTCGCGAACATGTCGTGTCGCAGATGTCCTGCTGTTGTTGGCTTTTATCCGCCTTGTACGGACATAACAATCGCGGCTATTCGGCGGCGGTGCGGGCTGCTTCGTGTTCGTGGGGGAAGATGCAGGTGACGGTGGTGCCCTGTCCTGCGACGGAATCGATACGGACCGAGCCGCCGTGCAGTTCGACGAAGGAGCGCACCAGCGACAGGCCGAGGCCGACGCCGCGATGGCGCGAGCCGACGGACTGGGTCTCGAACGAGTCGAACACCTTGTCCTTGCGGTCCTCGGCGATGCCGGGGCCCTGATCGCTGACGGTGAACACCACGGCGTCGGAGCGGCTTTCGGCGGTGAGTGTGACCGTGCTGCCCTGCGGCGAGAAGCCGATGGCATTGGACAGGAGATTGAACAGCACCTGACGGACGCGGCGCTCGTCGGCGACGAAGGTACCGACGTCGGGCGCGGCGCGCAGTTCGAGATGGATGCCGTCCTTGGCGACGCGGTCCTGCACGCCTTCCGCCGCCGCCTGCATGGTGCGGCGGATTTCGACCGGGCCGAGATCGAGCTTCATGACGCCGGCGTCGATGGTGGCGAGATCGAGAATATTATCGACGATGGCGAGGAGCGCATTGGTCGAATAGGTGATGTAGCCGAGGTATTCGCGCTGGCGCTCGTTGAGCGGGCCGGTCTTCTCGTCGTCGAGGAAGTAGGCGAAGCCGGTGATGTTGGTCAGCGGCGAACGCAGCTCGTAGGACATGTGCTGCAGGAACGCTTCCTTGAGATGGTCGGCGGCGACCAGTGCCTCGTTCTTCTCGACCAGCGCGCGTTCGACATTCACCGAGGCCGTGATGTCGATGAACGTCACCAGCGTTGCGCCATCCGGCAGCGGCTGCGCCGAGCAATCGAGGATCGCGCCATCGACGCGCTCGATGCGAAGGTCGGCCGGGCGGCGGACTTCCAGCGCCGTGACCGACGCGCGCAGTTCCTGCAGCATCGTCTCGTCGTTGGTGAGTGTGCGGAAGCGGGCGATGATGCTTTCGATATGCGGGCGTTCGGTGAGTTCGGGAATTTCAAGCCGCCACATCTGCGCGAAGGCCGGATTGGAAAGCCGCAGGCGGCCGTCGCTGCCGAACACCGCGACGGCTTCGCCGAGGTTGTCGAGTGTTTCGCCCTGCACGCGGATGAGCGCATCGAAGCGCCGCGCAAGGTCGAGGCTTTCGGTGACGTCGTCGAACAGATAGGTGACGCCGCCTTCGGAGTTCGGCGTGGTGACGACGCGCAAGGTGCGGCCATCGGGCAGGTGCCATTCGTGCTGGCGCGCTTCGACGGCCTGATAGGCCTCGTGGAGTTGCGTGCGCCACGCCCGGAAGTCCTGTTGCTCGGGGAGGCGGCGCGCGGCGCGTAGCTGTTCAAGGATCTGCGAGTCGCTCGGGGCCTGATCGAGGAACCCGGCGTCGAGTTCCCAAAGCAGCGCGTAGGCGGCGTTGTAGAACGTCAGGCGGCGCTGGGCGTCGAAGATCGCAACGGCGGTGGCAAGCTGGTCGAG
This sequence comes from Hyphomicrobiaceae bacterium, assembly GCA_947472885.1. Classification (GTDB taxonomy): domain Bacteria; phylum Pseudomonadota; class Alphaproteobacteria; order Rhizobiales; family Xanthobacteraceae; genus CANJBX01. The sequence continues at coordinate 3,720 of CANJBX010000005.1, read as the reverse complement.
CGTCGAGCGGTGCGCGTCGAGCATGCGCATCATTCTGGCGCGCAGCGCTTCCGCTTCGGTGGCGTCGATGGCGATGCCGGCGCTGCCGTTGGCGGTCGGCACGCCGAACACGTCGAGGACGCGGCGCTCGCCGGCGACGACGGCGGGCAGGCGCTTGGCATAGAAGCTGCCGTTGGCGATGCCGAGGCGGAGTTCCTCGCGTGCGCTGTGATCGAGCAGTTCGGTGTGGTTTGCGACGGCGTCGGCCGGATTGCTCTCGACGGCGTCGGCATAGGCCTTGTTGGCAAACACCAGCTCGTTGGCTTCGTTGCGCAGCCAGATCGGCGACGGCACCGTCTCGACCAGCACGCGCAGCGCTTCGACGCGCTTTTGCAGCTGGCGGTGTTCGGCGGTGACTTTCGCCAATTGCTGGGCAATGCCGCTGACCTGCCGCAGCCGCAATACGGCGCGTCCGCCGACCGCACGGCCATCGGCCTCGATCTGGTGGCCCACGGAGACGGTCATCGGCAGCGTGAAACTGTCGCCGTGTTCGCGCAGCGCCGCGACGGCCTCGGTGAGTTCGCGCGCGGCTTCCGGGTCAAGCCACGTATCGAAGGAAAGGATCGCCGCGGGCTTTCCGGCGACGACGGCGGCATTGCCGATGATCTCCGGCTCGCCGTCCTCGGCGGGCCATGCCACCAGCACCTGCGGTTCGATGCGCAGCAGCGTGTTGGCGCGGTCGATTTCGCCCTTGAGGGCATTGATCTTGATACCGGCGGCGGCGCGGTCGGCGGCGGCGTGGTTGCGCGTGCGCACCAGCATGGCGGCGCAGACGACGCCGAATACCAGCACGCCGAACATCACCGAATAGGCGATGTACTCATGATGCGCGGCAGCAAGCGTGGTCTTGAACAGGGAAAGGTCGAGCCCTTCGGCTTTCGCGGTGACAGGCAGCAGGGTGAATGCGGCGGCGCTGAAGCTGCGCTGCGCGACGCGCAGCCGGAAAATCCCGGACCCAATCGATTGGATCGCAACCCGCATTCCCGCAGCCCTTGATCGATCCGGCAGGCAGCAAGCCCCGCCACCGGAATCGCCCGAATCCGCCGATCATCCGCAGTCCTTTCAGGACCGAAGACGCGGCGGAAATAAATACGCAGATCACACGAGGAGGCCGTAGCCAGACTTGCTGATGGTCACGTCAACGCGCCATCAGCCGAGATCGCGGGTGGCCCCCGAATCGGTCCAATCTACCTGCATCGGGACTCCGCCCAAAGAGTCCAGATCGTGAACGGCAAAAGTTCACCGGGAGCGTTGCAAATAGGACTCTTTTTCCTCGCCGCCGACGCCGGTTTCGCTTCCGGCGAAGGCGAACTGCGTGAATGACTCATTGCGCGGCACCGGGCCGTGCCGGAATGTCGGTGCGTGATCTATTTCCTTATCCTCGCCGCGACGGGATTCATCGCGGGCGCCATGAACGCGGCTGCCGGCGGCGGTTCGTTCGTGACGTTTCCCGTGCTGGTGTTTCTCGGATTGCCGGCGCTGTCGGCCAATGTGTCCAGTACGGTGGCGATGTGGCCTGCGGCGCTGGCGAGCGCCTGGGCCTATCGCAACGATTTTCGGGCCTTCGGGCCGGTGCCGCTGAAGCCACTGTTCATCGTCAGCGTGATCGGCGGCGGCGTTGGTGCCCTGCTACTGCTTTACACGCCGGCGGCGGCCTTCGACCGCATCGTGCCGTGGCTGTTGCTGGCGGCGACCCTGGCATTCGTGTTCGGACGCGAAGCCGGGCTGGCGCTGCGCCGCTACGTACATATCGGGCCGGTCGCGGTCCTCGTTGTGCAGTTCGTGCTGGCAATCTACGGCGGCTACTTCGGCGGCGCGGTCGGTATCCTCATGATGGCGGCATGGAGCCTGATGAGCGAAGCCAACCTGAAAGTCATGGGGCCGACGCGCACTGTGGTGGTCGCGGGCGCCAACACGACGGCGGTCGCGCTGTTTCTGTTTTCCGGGCAGGTGTGGTGGATCGAGACGGCGGTGATGATCGCCGGCGCGGTGATCGGCGGCTTTGCCGGCGCGCATGGCGCGCGGAGGCTCAGCCATCAGCACATAAGGATGGGCGTCATCGTGCTGTCGGTCGTGATGACCGCGGCGTTTTTTGCCCGGCGGTGGCTGTAATTATTTAAGCTCGACCGTCATCGGATTGTACGAATACAGCCACGTGTTGCGGTCCTGGCCCTCGTCGCGCTTGCCGAACTCGGCGAAGACTTCCTCGCGCGAACGCAGATGGAACAGCCGGCGGTTTTCCGTCGATTGTGTGACGATCTTCGCGGTGCGGGCAATACGGTTGCGCTGATAGAGTTGCAAGCCTTCGGCAACCGTCGGGGACATGTCGAGCGCGCGCGCCAGAACCGCGCCGTCCTCGATCGCCATCACCGCGCCCTGCGCAAGATAGGGCAGGGTGGCGTGAGCCGAGTCGCCCAGGAGCGTGGCGCGCCCGGTGCTCCAGTTATCGATCGGTGGCCGGTAGAACAGTGACCAGCGGAAGCACTGGTCATGGTCGGCTTCGTCCAGCACGCGCTGGACGATGGGATGCCAGCCCTTGAAGTCGGCCTTGAGCTGTTCCCACGGCATCTTTACCGTCCAGGATTCTTCCTGCACATCGTCGGTTTCGACGATGCCGACGAAGTTCAGCAGCTTGCCGCCGCGCACGTAGTAGCAGACGGCGTGGCCGCCGCCGCCGATGAACAACGACATCACCTTGTCCAGAAAATTCTCCGGCAGGCGTTCGACCGGCACCGTGACGCGCCATGCGGCATCGCCGGTGTAGGTCGCGGGCGCGTCGCCGGCGATCTGATGGCGTACGGCGGACTTCAATCCGTCCGCGCCGACCAGCATGTCGCCCTTGGCTGAAGTGCCGTCGGCGAAATGCAGTTCGACGCCGTTTTCGGTTTCCGTGAAGCCGGTGATGCGGCGATTGAGATGGATGACGTCCGGCTTGAATTCGCGCGCCTTGTTGGCAAGCATCTCGTGGAAGTCCGCGCGATGCATCTGCGTGTAGGGTGCGCCGTTCTGGCGTTCGTGTTCTTCCGAGAGCGGAAACTGCTGGATCAGTTCGCCGGTGTCGTAGGTGCGGAACACATAGGCGCCAGGCTTCACGCCGACCTTGTCGATCTGCGGGCCGAGGCCGAGGTAGCGCAGCACATGCTGGGCGTTGGCGCTGACCTGAATGCCCGCGCCGACTTCGCCGAGCGCCGGGGCCTGTTCGTAAACTTCGACATCGTGGCCGGCCTTCAGGAGGCAGGATGCTGCCGCCAGTCCGCCCAGACCCGCGCCCGCGATAAGAATTTTATGCTTCGCCATGCTTCAAACCCGTCACTTCCGAACCTGCAAAATGCTCGCCCCCGGTTGCCACTGCTGGCAATGCCGGAACGACGAACTTCCCTGTGATGCCGCTATTTCCGGGAAACGCGCCGCGCCCGTTCAGGCCGCGCTCCGCTTCTCGCTCGCGATCATATCTTCGATGATGCGGCGTGTCCGCATCGAATCTGCGTCGATATTGAGGTTTCGTAGTCCATGGCCGGGCTGCGCGTCCAACATTATTTGCTGGGCCTCGACGACGACCTGATCTTCCAGAAATATCGTGGCATTGGCCTCGCGCAGGAAGGTCGTCAGCGACTGGTCCTGGAGTTTGTAATTGCGCATCAAACTCCAGAAATACATGCAGGTTGAGCCGGTTTCCGGGGT
>CANJBX010000004.1 GCA_947472885.1 Hyphomicrobiaceae bacterium | reverse complement strand
TGCGGAATCCGCCCTTCAAGATCGACGTATGAAAACAGCGACCCCGATCTCTCATCCATCCCGCGCATCGCTCACCTCCGTCCTGCGTTAACAAGACGGAATCACGCTAGCGGGCCCAAGGGAAGACCCTTTTTCAACATCCTGCTAATTCTGTCCTGACGCCCGCCTTCGCGGAAACAGCGTCCGCGGGGGCGCAGGAAACGGAGATTCAGAGCAATCACTTGGGGTTCATGGAGCGTAACCATGGATGGCTTGTTGCGTATCGCGTTTCAGACGTTTTTTACCCGCGGCAACCTGCAGGTCACAGGCGCGGGGGGGACGGTTTTTACCGCCGGCGACGGTAGCGGCAAAAAGGTCGCACTGCGGTTCAAGAGTTACGCCGCCCAACTCTCGGTGCTGTTCGATCCCGAGCTGAAGCTCGGCGAAACCTACATGGACGGCGACCTGCTGGTCGATGAAGGCGATATCGCCGATCTCCTCGCCATCGCGCTGTATCAGGAAATACATGGCGGCCAGCCGCACTGGACAAGGTGGCTCAAGGGGCTGCGCTACATCTCCCGCCGCCTGCAGCAATACAATCCACGCAGCCGCTCGCGCGCCAACGTCGCGCACCACTATGACCTCGACGCGCGCGTCTACGCGCTGTTTCTGGATGCCGACCGCCAATACAGCTGCGGCTATTTCGACAGCGTCACCGCGAGCCTCGACGACGCGCAAGTCGCGAAAAAACGTCACCTCGCCGCCAAGCTGGTGATGAAGGACGCACGCCGCGTACTCGACATCGGCTGCGGCTGGGGCGGCATGGCGCTTTACCTCGCCAGGTTCTGCGGCGCGCGCGTGACCGGCGTCACGCTGTCGCAGGAGCAGCTTACGATTGCAAAATCCCGCGCCGGCGAACAGTCGCTCGACGATACCGTCGAATTCCGCATGCAGGACTACCGCGATGTCGCCGAGAAATTCGACCGCATCGTCTCGGTCGGCATGTTCGAGCATGTCGGCGTCGGCTTCTACGACATTTTCTTTCGTAAGGCCGCCGATATCCTGACCGACGATGGCGTCATGGTGCTGCATTCCATCGGCCGCTCCGAACCGCCGACCAATACCAACGCCTGGATTGCGAAATACATCTTCCCCGGCGGCTACATCCCCGCCCTGTCGGAAGTATTGCCCGCCATCGAGCGTTCCGGGCTGATCGTCACCGACATCGAAATCCTGCGCCTGCACTATGCCGAGACGCTGCAAGCCTGGCGCGAGCGTTTTCTCGCCCGCCGCGAGGAAGTTGAGCAAATCTACGACGCGCGTTTCGTGCGCATGTGGGAATTTTATCTTGCCGCCTCCGAAATGACATTCCGCCAGCAGAACATGATGGTATTCCAGATCCAGCTGGCGAAGCGGCAAGGCGTCGTGCCGATCACCCGCGACTATATTACCGAGACGGAGCAACAGCTTCACGCGGTCGAACGGCGCGAACTCGCACCCCTGCGGATGGCGGGCGAATAAAATTTTCCACCGAACGAATTTCCGCCACGGTCAAGTGCTTCCTGCAAACTCGTTACAATTAGCGATTAACTCTTGATAACGGGGACAATTGCGCTCCCCCGGCACGATGTCTGCCTTTACCGGCAATGCCGGTGCTAAGCCGGGCGTATCTGCAATGTGTCGCGTAAATCGAATCCTGTAGCCGTGTCGTGAGTGCGTTGCGCTGGCGCGTGTGGCCGTGCGTATTGAACAACAATAGAAGAATTGCCGGAGCGTCATGGCTGTCGAATCGACTGCGCGCAAACAACTTGCCGAAGCGGGAGCGCATTTTCGCGCGGCACCCCACAATATCGAAGTCGAACAGGCGCTGCTTGGCGCGATCCTGGTCAATAACGACGCGTTCTACCGGGTTTCGGACTTTCTGAACGCCGAGCATTTCTTCGATCCGCTGCACCAGAAGGTATTCGAGGTCGCCAGCAACATCATCCGTGCCGGCAAGGTTGCGACGCCGATCACCATCAAGACCTTTTTGCCGCCGGATCTCGACATCGGCGGCATGACGCCGGCGCAATACCTCGCCCGCCTCGCCGCCGAAGCCACCACCGTCATCAATGCGCAGGACTACGGCCGCACGGTCTACGATCTGGCGACGCGGCGCGCGCTGATCCTGATCGGCGAGGACATCGTCAACGTCGCCTATGACGCGCCCGTCGATCTGGCGCCGCAGGACCAGATCGAGGACGCCGAACGGCGGCTGTACGAGATTGCCGAGACCGGCAAATACGATGGCGGCTTCCAGGGCTTCGCCCGCGCGCTCACCACCGCCGTCGACATGGCGGCGAATGCCTTTCAGCGCGACGGAAAACTGTCCGGTGTCGCCACCGGGTTGCGCGACCTCGACGCCGTGATGGGCGGCCTGCAGAAATCCGATCTTGTCATTCTCGCCGGACGTCCCGGCATGGGCAAAACCGCGCTCGCCACCAACATCGCCTACAATATCGCGCGCGCGTGGCAGGGCGAGACCCAGATCGACGGCCAGATGGCGACGGTCAACGGCGGCATCGTCGGCTTCTTCTCGCTCGAAATGTCGGCGGAACAGCTCGCGACACGTATCATCGCCGAGCAAAGCGAAATTCCGTCGTACCGCATCCGCCGCGGCGAAATCAAGGAGAGCGACTTCGACCATATCGCCAATACCGCGCGCGAGATGGAAACGATCCCGCTCTTTATCGACGAGACCGGCGGCCTGTCGATTGCAACGCTCGCCGCCCGCGCGCGCCGCCTCAAGCGCCAGCGCGGCCTCGATCTCCTCGTGGTGGATTACATCCAGCTGCTGTCGGGTTCGGGCAAGCGCGCCGCCGAAGGCCGCGTGCAGGAAGTCACCGAAATCACCACCGGCCTGAAGGCGCTTGCCAAGGAACTGGCGGTACCGATTGTCGCGCTGTCGCAGCTGTCGCGTCAGGTCGAAAGCCGCGACGACAAGCGCCCGCAGCTGTCGGACTTGCGTGAATCCGGTTCGATCGAACAGGACGCCGACGTGGTGATGTTCGTGTTCCGCGAGGAATACTATCTGAAGAACCGCGAACCCCGCCCCGGCACCGAAGAGCATTTCAAGTGGCAGGCCGAAATGGACCTCGTCCATGGCAAGGCCGAGGTCATTATCGGCAAGCAGCGTCACGGCCCGACCGGCACCGTGAAGATGCAGTTCAAGGCCGATGTGACGCGGTTCGCGGACCTCGAGAACGAGCATCAGCTGCCGACGCAGATGTAGGCGGATGGCTTTTCGCCCGCGGAACCCACGGCAGCTCCGTCCGTAGTCCCCGCCATTAGTCTATACCGCTGGTCCCCTTGCCGATCCGGACCTCGCGCCCGATATTGGAGTTTGATTCAGCCCCTTATTATTTTCGCCGGAAATTGACGTAGATGTTGTTCCGCAAAGACAATTTGCCTGCTTCCGTCGATGACGCACCAACCGCCGGCCCGCCGGAGGCCGAAGTCGGCGCCGTCCTGTCGGTCGATTGCGCCGCCATTTCACGAAACTGGAAGAAACTCGGAAACCACGCAGCACCCGCCGACTGCGCCGCCGTCGTGAAGGCCGATGCCTATGGCTGCGGCCTTGAGCCGGTGACGACCGCGCTGTTTGCCGCCGGATGCCAGACCTTCTTCGTGGCGCAGATCGCGGAAGCCCGCGCGCTGCGCGAGGCGCTGCCCGAAGCCACGGTCTATGTCACCAACGGCATCCCAACCGGCGCGGCGCCACTGTTCGCGGAAATCAACGCCCAGCCGGTGATTGGCAATCTCGCCGAACTCGCCGAGTGGGATGCGTTTCGCACCGGCTCCAACTGGCAGGGCGGCGCGGCGCTGCATTTCGACACCGGCATGAACCGGCTCGGCCTTGCACCCGAGGAAGCGGCGGCGATTGCCGAACGCACCAAGATGCAAAACCACGGCATCTCGCTGGTGATGAGTCACTTCTCTGCGTCCGACGAACCGGACCATCCGCTCAACGCAACACAGATTCAGTTGATGCGCGACATCCGCCAGCTGTTCCGCAATATTCCGATCTCGCTTGCCAACTCCTCGGGTATCTTCCTCGGCGCAGGCGCGTATTTCGACGTGGTAAGGCCCGGCATTGGTTTGTACGGCGGCAACCCGACGCCGTGGACCGACAATCCGATGGAGCCGGTCGTCACCCTCACCGCCCGCATCGTGCAGACACGCATTATTCCGAGCGGCGCGACCGTCGGCTACAACACAACCTGGACTGCCAGGCGGGAAACCCACGTCGGCATCGCCGCCAGCGGCTATGCCGATGGCTACCCGCGCCCCGCAGGCACGTCCAACACGCTGACCGGCGGTTATGCCGTGGTCGGCGGACAGCGCTGCGCGGTGATCGGCCGCGTCTCGATGGACCTTGTCGCCATCGACGTCACCGACGTGCCGGAACATGGCAAGCGGCGCGGCGATCCCGTCACCCTGCTCGGCGAAGGCATCGGCATCGACGAACTGGCGGCGTGGGGCCGCACCATCAGCTGGGACGTGCTGACACGCCTTGGCCGCCGCGCCCATCGGGTGTGGAAGCGCTGAACGCGCCACAAGAATCTCGTCTAAGCTTCGTATTGGCTTTCCCGCTCCGGCTTTTCTGACCTGAAGCCGGTTTCGTTATGTCTCACTTCAGAGTTTTGTCCCGCATGGCCAAACCAACGCCGACTTTCATCTGCCAGAACTGCGGCTCGAGCTATGGCCGCTGGCAGGGCAAGTGCGACGGCTGCGGCGAGTGGAATACGATTTCTGAGGAAACCAACTCGCTGGCACCAACCGGCCCCGGCCGTGCCGCCCGCAAGGGCCGTCCGTTTGCGCTATCGCCGCTCGCCGGCGCCGAAGGCCAAGAAGCGCCGCGCCTCTCCTCCGGCATCGCCGAACTCGACCGCGTCACCGGCGGCGGCTTCGTGCGCGGCTCGGTGCTGCTGGTTGGCGGCGATCCCGGCATCGGCAAGTCAACCTTGCTGGTGCAGGCCGCCGCTTCGCTCGCCAAAGCGGGACAGCGGGTTGTTTACATTTCAGGTGAAGAAGCCGTCGCCCAGGTCCGCCTGCGCGCCGAACGATTGGGTCTGGCGAGCGCGCCGGTTGAACTGGCGGCCGAGACTTCAGTCGAGGACATTGTTGCAACCCTTTCAGAAGGCAAGCTTCCTCGCCTCATCGTCATCGACTCCATCCAGACCATGTGGACCGACACGGTGGAATCCGCGCCCGGCACCGTCACGCAGGTGCGCAGCGCCGCGCAGGTGCTGATCCGCTTTGCCAAGAAAACCGGCGCCGCCGTAATCCTCGTCGGCCACGTCACCAAGGACGGCCAGATCGCCGGGCCGCGCGTGGTCGAACACATGGTCGATGCGGTGCTGTCGTTCGAGGGCGAAGGCGCGCATCATTTCCGCATCCTGCGCGCGGTGAAAAACCGCTTCGGTCCGACCGACGAGATCGGCGTGTTCGAAATGACCGGCGAAGGCTTGCGCGAAGTCGCCAACCCGTCCGAACTGTTCCTGTCCGAGCGCCATCGCGGCGCGCCGGGCAATGCGGTGTTCGCCGGCATCGAAGGCACGCGGCCCGTGCTCGTCGAAATGCAGGCGCTGGTCGCACCGTCCTCGCTGGGCACGCCCCGGCGGTCCGTGGTTGGCTGGGATTCCTCGCGCCTCTCGATGGTGCTGGCGGTATTGGAAGCCCATTGCGGCGTCCGGCTCGGCGGTCATGATGTTTATCTCAATGTCGCGGGCGGCATGCGGATCGTCGAACCGGCGGCAGACCTTGCTGCAGCCGCAGCCCTCGTCTCATCGCTCGTCAATGCAGCACTCCCCCCGGATGCCGTCTATTTCGGTGAGGTATCATTATCGGGCATCGTGCGTCCGGTGGCGCAGGCTTCGGCCCGGCTGAAGGAAGCCCAGAAACTCGGCTTTGCCCGCGCGGTGATCCCGGACAGCGCCAAAACCGACGCCAAGGATTCCGGCCTTGCCATCACCGCCATCAGCGGCCTGCAGGCGCTGGTGGCCGAGATTGCGGCGCTCGGCAGCGAGCAAAACCGCCCCGCTGCCAAAGCCCGCCGACAAGACGGGTGACGCCGCCGGATTGCCCCGCTATACACCCCGCTTGAGCAGTCGAGGCCCTTCGCCGGGCCTCTCAAAAGACTGGTTTTGGACAACGTAAAAGACACGCATTCCTGCGCTTGCCGGTAACTCGCCGGTAGGGTCAGGGTGGGTACTTAAACTCAGACGATTCGGCTCGGTCTTACCTGACCGCGTGAGCGCGAGAAGTCGCAGGGCGTATACCGATGCTCGATATCTTCCTGCTGGTTGTGATGCTCGTTTCTGGCCTGCTGGCCATGATCCGCGGCTTCATGCGCGAAATCCTGTCCATCATGGCGTGGGGCTGCGCGGCGGCCGCGGCAATCTACGCCGTCCTCAAGCTCACGCCCTCGATGATGGGCTATTTCAATAACAACGAAACCATCGCGAAAGTAGCGACGGGCGTTGGCGCGTTCCTGATTACCCTCATTGTGGTCTCCGTGATCACCGTCCGGATTTCAGACAAGATCCTGGACAGCCGCATCGGCGCGCTCGACCGCACCCTTGGCTTCCTGTTCGGTCTGGCGCGTGGATTGCTGATCGTGGTCGTGGCATTCGTGTTCTTCGACTGGCTGGTCCCGGCAAAATCGCAACCCTCATGGGTCGGCACTGCAAAATCGCGGGTCGCACTCAAAGGAACCGGCGATTGGCTGATCGCGCTGTTGCCGGAAGACCCGGAGAACACCATCTTAAAGCGGCTGAAGAAGCCGAAGGGCGACGAAGACCAGGATACGCCCGCACCGGAACAGAAAAGCCAGTCTACGCCGGCGGCTCCCGCGACAACGGGTTCAATCGGCTCGCGTACAGATTTGCAGGGCTATGATCGTTCCGATCGCAGCAACATGCGCCAGTTGATCGATGGCAAAAACGGCAGATGAGCCGGGGTTCGGCGTTGCAGAACTTTTGGCAGAATTTCGCAAGACAGGCTGCGGCAAGATGGACGGAGGCACGATGAACACGGGCACGACGGACCACAGCGCCATGAAAGCTAGCTCGGAATCTGACCTGCGCGCCGATACCTCAGCTTCCTTCAGTTCCTCCCCCAAGGGATGGCTCGACGACGAACTCAACGCCGACCGGCTGCGCGAGGAATGCGGCGTGTTCGGCATCATCGGCCACCCTGACGCCGCCGCCATCACCGCGCTTGGCCTGCACGCACTTCAGCATCGCGGCCAGGAAGCCGCCGGCATCGTCAGCTATGACGGCGCGCGTTTCCATTCCGAGCGCCGCCTCGGCCTCGTCGGCGACACCTTCTCCCGCCGCGACGTCATCGACCGCCTGCCCGGCACCGCCGCTGTCGGCCATGTGCGTTACTCCACCACCGGCGAAACCGTGCTGCGCAATGTCCAGCCGCTGTTCGCCGAATTGAACGGCGGCGGCTTCGCCGTCGGCCACAACGGCAACCTCACCAACGGCCTGTCGCTGCGCCGTTCGCTCGTCGCCGAAGGCGCGATGATGCAATCGACGACCGATACCGAAGTGATCCTGCATCTCGTCGCCCGCGCGCGCCGCGGTCGCTTCATCGACAAGTTAATCGACGCATTGCGCCAGATCGAAGGCTCCTACGCGCTGGTCGCCATGACCAACAAGAAGCTCATCGGCGCACGCGACCCGCTCGGCATTCGCCCGCTGGTGCTGGGCGAACTCGACGGCTGTCCGATCCTGACGTCGGAAACCTGCGCGCTCGACATTATCGGCGCGAAATATATCCGCGACATCGAGAACGGCGAAGTCGTCGTCTATGACGAAGACGGCGTGCATTCGCTCAAGCCGTTCCCGCCGATGCCGGCGCGCCCCTGCATCTTCGAATACATCTACTTCGCGCGCCCCGACAGCGTCGTCGGCGGCCGCAGCGTCTACCAGATCCGCAAGCGCGTCGGCGAACAGCTTGCCGCCGAGTCCCGCGTCGATGCCGATATCGTCGTGCCGGTGCCGGATAGTGGCGTGCCTGCCGCGATCGGCTATTCGCAGGCTTCCGGCATCCCGTTCGAACTCGGCATCATCCGCAATCACTATGTCGGCCGTACCTTCATCCAGCCGACCCAGTCGATCCGCGAACTCGGCGTGCGCATGAAACACAATGCCAATCGCTCCGTGATCGAAGGCAAGCGCCTCGTGCTGATTGACGATTCGCTGGTGCGCGGCACCACCTCGGTCAAGATCGTGCGCATGATGCGCGAGGCCGGCGCCAGGGAAGTGCATTTCCGCATCGCCTCGCCGCCGATCACCCACCCGGACTATTACGGCATCGATACGCCGGAGCGCGAGAAGCTGCTGGCCGCCATGTACGACCTCGAAGGTATGCGCCAGTTCATCGGCGCGGACAGTCTCGCCTTCCTGTCCATCGACGGCCTCTACCGCGCCATGGGCGAGGAGAAGCGCGATCCGGTGCGGCCGCAGTTCACCGACCACTGCTTCACCGGCGACTACCCCACCCTCCTCACCGACCGCGCCGCGCAAAGCGCGCCTTCGCGGCAACTTTCGTTGCTGGCCGAGGCGATCTAACGCCTGTATCTATTGTTGCTATTGGTCGATCGTCACGCGCCGCCGGGGCCGGTTGCAATGCGCCGTCTTTTTGCATTTTTTCCAAGGCTGTTAGCAAAGCTGTTCTCGAGGAGCGAGATCGTTGGCCAAATCGGTATTGATATTGAGAGCGGCTTAACCCGTCTGACTTTTCGACTTTGGCGCGAGCGTAAATCCAATCGCTACTACGCCACGTTAGGTTGGGAACGAAGTGAACCCGGCTTCTCCCTGACTTTGGAAACAGACGATCTGGATCGCCTTATCATCACCGGGGATCAAATCCGCGCCGCTCAGTCTGTGGCATTTTCCGGCGGCCCGCCTGAGGTTCCCCTACTGGGCCGGACCATAGACATGATCTTGCGCGGCGAAGTGCTGCGCCGAACAGAAATCAAACTTAATGACGGAAGCAGGTTGTCATTTCACCTAAAGCGGCAGACAAATCCGCCGCACGAGTACATCGCTATCGGAGTTTTCCTTGGGATTTCAGCCTGCAATTTGGCGTTCGAACTCGACGAATTTCACCGCTTCGTCGCCGCAGCCAAGAAAACGCGAGCGAATATGCCCGACGCCTACCGCCGGTCGGATCGCTCTCGGATTGAAGCGCCATAAATAGAACAGGTCCCTTAGAAATATCATGACTAAGCCCCTCGCAGACCGTATCGCCCTCGTCACCGGCGCATCCCGCGGCATCGGCTTTGCCACCGCCAGGGCGCTGGCCCGCGCCGGCGCGCACATCGTCGCCGTCGCGCGGACCCAGGGCGGGCTTGAAGAACTCGACGACGCCATCAAGGCCGAGGGCGGTACGGCAACGCTCGTGCCGCTCGACATCACCGACTTCGACGGCGTGGATCGTCTGGCTGGCGCGTTACGTGAACGTTACGGCAGGCTCGACATCATGGTGGGCAATGCCGGCATGCTCGGCGCGCTGTCGCCGCTCGATCATATCTCGGCGATGGACTGGGACAGCGTGATGAAGACCAACGTCACCGCGAACTGGCGGCTGGTGAAGGCGTTTCTCGATCTCCTGAAAGCGTCCGACGCCGGGCGCGTCGTTTTCATCACGTCGGGCCTCGCCTCGTCGGCACGCGCCTACTGGGGATCGTATTCGGTGTCGAAGGCAGCGCTCGAAGCCCTGGCGCGGTCGCTCGCTGCCGAAACGCTGACGACGAACCTGAAGGTCAATCTCTACATTCCCGGACAGGTCCACACCCGCATGCTGTCCAGCGCGATGCCGGGCAAGGACATGACCGACGTGACCAAGCCTGACGACGTCGCGGCAAAGATCATCGACCTGTGCCTGCCGTCACTACAACACACCGGCCGCTACTTCAGCTTCAGGTCCGGCACGTTTATGGATTTTCAGGCGCCGGCCTGACGTCATCGCTGGCGGGTGGCCTTGTGCGCGAACGGATTTTTCTTCTCGCGCAGCATCAGGCGGATCGGCGTGCCCGGCATGTCGAAGGCTTCGCGCAGGCTGTTGACGAGATAGCGCGTGTAGCTGTCCGGCACCGCGTCGGCGCGCGTGCAGAACACGACGAAGCTCGGTGGACGCGCCTTCGCCTGCGTCATGTAGTTGAGCTTGAGGCGGCGTCCCGACACTGCCGGCGGCGGATTGGAATTGGTGGCGTCCTCGAACCAGCGGTTGAGCGCGTTGGTGGTGACGCGCTTGTTCCAGACGTGGTGCGCTTCCAGCACGGCGTCCATCAGGCGCTCAAGGCCAAAGCCAGTCAGTCCGGACAGCGCGATGACCGGCACGCCCTTGACCTGCGGCAGCATCAGGTCGGCTTCTGCGCGCAGCTTGGTGATCATGCCCTGACCACCCTCTTCCAGATCCCACTTGTTGAATCCGAGCACGATGGCGCGGCCTTCGCGTTCGGCGAAATCGACGAGCCGCAAATCCTGCTCCTCGAATGCCTGCGCATTGTCCATCAGTACGATCACCACGTCGGCGAAGCGGATCGATTCCAGCGCATCGCCGACCGACATCTTCTCGATCTTGTCATCGACGCGGGCGCGGCGGCGCATACCCGCAGTATCGTGGACCAGAAACTTGTTGCCGTTCCACGCGAGCGGCACGGCAATCGTATCGCGGGTGATGCCGGCTTCGGGACCCGTGAGCAGGCGTTCCTCGCCGAGCAGACGGTTGATCAGCGTCGACTTGCCGACATTGGGGCGGCCGATCACCGCGACACGGATGGGGTGTTCCTTGGTCGCGTTCGCTTCGTCCTCGCCCGGCAGTTCGGTCTGTTCCGGCAGCGCTTCGCGCAGCGCGTCATAGAGGTTCGACATGCCCTCGCCATGTTCGGCCGAGAGCGCGACCGGATCGCCAAGTCCCAGCGCGTAGGATTCGTAGGCGCCGGCGTCACCGGCACGGCTCTCGCTCTTGTTGGCGATCAGGATGGTCGGCTTGCCGGCGCGGCGCACCACGTCGGCGAAGGCACGGTCGGTCGGCGTCAGGCCGGCGCGCGCGTCGATCATGAACATGATGGCGTCGGCAGAGGTCAGCGCGGTCTCGGTCTGCGCACGCATGCGGCCCGACAACGTTTCCGGCGCGGATTCCTCGAAGCCCGCGGTATCGACAATCGTGAACGTCAAATCGCCGAGATGCGCAACGCCTTCACGGCGGTCGCGGGTGACGCCGGGTGAATCGTCAACGATCGCCTGCCGCTTGCCGGCAAGGCGGTTGAACAGGGTCGATTTCCCGACATTCGGGCGGCCAACGATGGCGACGGTGAAATTCATGTGAGGCCGTTAAACTGCTTTACCACCTGACGGCAAGCGACTGGACCAGCCGTAAGGTGGACAACGATCAAAAACAATCAGGGCATGACCCGGACGGTCATGCCCTCTTATTCTCCTGAACCCAAGTATCAGAGTCAGCGCGAGAAGCGGTCGCTCGGCGGTGCGGCAGGTGCGCTGCCGGGCCATGCGCGTGTCGTCGCGGACTGTTCCGGCGGAGGCGCCTGCTGCTGTGTTTCCTGCTGTGGTGTCGGCCAGCGCGCCTGCGCCTGGCTCAAAGGCTGTTGCGGCGGCGGGGGTGGCGGTGCGGAAGCGGCGACGGGCGCAGCTTGCGGCTTTGGCTTCGCAACACGCTTGGGCGCGGCTTCCTTTTCCGGTTCAGGCTGCCCGGCGGCGCGTGCGCCAACCTGGATGCCGCGATTTTCGGTGCGGCTTTCAGTACGTGCGGGCGGCGCTGCGGCTGCCCGAGGCGCTGGAGCCGGCGCTGGCGAGGCAGCCGCCGCCTCTTGCCCCTGCGGCGCAGCCGGAACCGCGCTCTGATCGACGGGCGCCTGATAACCCTTCATGAGTTCAGGCGGCACCCCTTGCTGCACGCCGGGGATGCCTTCCGGAAACACCTGCTTGCGGTCGCCGGGCAATTTCTTTTTGCCGTCGAACATTTCCATCAGCTTGGTGTCCTCGCAGCCCGCGAGCATGAAGCCCGTGGACAACACGAAGGTTGCCAGCATCACCCGCGATATGGCGCGTACAGAAATCATGTCAGCCGTTGCTCGTGGTGCCGTTCAGCGTCATCAGCATGTCGATGCGCGTGCGAACGCTTTGCGGTGTTTCGGCATCGCCCAGAACCATATCGAACCATTTTTTCGCAGCCGCCGTGTCGGACGCCTTCACCGCGGCAAGCGCCAGCAGTTCGCGCGCACTGTGGCGGAACGCACCGCCCGCCTGCGCCAACGGCTCAAGGCGCCGGATCATTTCCGGCAGCGTTGCGGTATCGACCAGCAGCATACCGGCGCGCACCCCGGCGAATTCCTGAAACACCTTGCCGGCGGACGCATCGCCAACAACCGCGTCATAGGCGGCAACCCCAGCCTTGGGATCGCGCTCAGCGGCCGTCGCGGCAAGACGCAGTTTCGCCAGCGTGCGATAGCCGCCCGCGCCTTCGGCCGCGACCTTGCTGAAGGCGGTCTCGGCTTCCGCACCCTTGCCCTGATCGGCGAGATCGGTGGCGGCGTCAAACAGCGCACCCGCGGCCGCAGTCTGCTTGGCTTCGTACCACTGGTAACCGCGCCAGCCGCCAACCGCGACGACGGCGATAACCGCAATCGCAATCAGGAGGCTGCCGTAGCGCGCCCAAAGTTGCCGGGCACGTTCGCGGCGGACTTCCTCGTCAACTTCAGTGAAAATATCGGACACGGACTACCTTCGATGAAACTGGGCCAGAAACTAAGCCAACCCTTTGGTGGATGCGGGTAAAATACCGATGTGGCGACGACAAGGCAAAGCCGCCGCGGCATAATCGTTAAGATGGCCGATGGGTACTAACTTTGCGCTACTTTTGTGTCACTTTACCGGCGTTTTGGCCCTTCAGCGCATAGACGTGGTCGGCCGTCGGGAAGGCCCGGGAGCGCACCTCGGCCGCATAGGCCGAAATCGCCCGGTCGATGGCCGGGCCCAGGTCCGTATAGCGCTTGACGAACTTGGGTGCACGCGGCGACAGGCCGAGCATATCCTCCAGCACCAGCACCTGCCCATCGCAGGTCGCGCTGGCGCCAATACCGATGGTCGGGATCGCAATATCGCGGGTGATCTTGGCGGCGAGCGGTTCAGCGACTGCCTCGATCACCACCGAGAAAGCGCCGGCCTGCGCAACCGCCTTGGCGTCGGCCTCGATGGGCGCCCAGTCCGCCGGGTCGCGGCCTTGCGTCTTGAAGCCGCCGAGCGAATTGATCGACTGCGGCGTGAGGCCGACATGGGCCATCACCGGAATGCCGCGTTCGGCGAGAAACGCAATCGTCTCGGCCATGCGCGTGCCGCCTTCCAGCTTGATCGCGCCGCAGCCGGTTTCCTTCATGACACGCACGGCGGACATGAAGGCCTGTTCCTTCGATGCCTCGTAGGAACCGAACGGCATATCGACGACGACCAGCGCATGCTTCGAGCCGCGCATCACCGCCTGCCCCTGCAGGATCATCATGTCGAGCGTGACGGGAATGGTGCTCTCGAGCCCGTGCATCACCATGCCGAGCGAGTCGCCGACGAGAATCACATCGCAATGGCGGTCGAGCAGCGCCGCGGTATGCGCGTGATAGGACGTCAGCGTGACAATAGGCAACCCACCCTTGCGGGCGAGAATATCGGGCGCCGTCAGCCGTTTGACTTCGGTCTGTGCGGACATGATGAGGTTCCTAAGGTCAGGTTCCCAGCGCGGGCGTACCGAACACCGGAACGCCGATCCACAGTGGGTGGAATACATAGCCGAAGGCCAGAAAGATGATAGTGCCGATCAGGATTACAACCGCGTCATTCGTCCTGTTCGGAGCCATAATCGGCTGGATTCCGGTGTCGGGGCGGGTTTTCAGCGAAATCCGGTCGTAAACCGCCCAAGCTAGGATCGACCCGAACAGCAGGATCGAACCGAGGTCGCCGTTGGTGATGAGGTGCGCCAGCGCCCACAGCTTCACGCCGACCAGCATCGGGTGTTTCAGGCGGCGCCTGATACCGCCCGGAATGTAGGCCGCAACGACGCTAACGAACGCGAGCCACATCAGCACGACCGCGATGGTGTGCGTCCAGCGCGGCGGACTCCAGACATCGACCCATCCGGCGCCGCGATAGCGCGCAAAGCCAACGACAATCAGCGCCAAGCCCGCGACGGCGAGAACCGAGAATGCGATCTTGTAGGCGGGTCCGCCGATCTTCGCGATCAGACGCCCGCGCGCGTCGCGCCGCGTGATGAACACATGCACGCCGATGAACACGGCAAGACCGGCAACTAAAATCAGAAGTCCCAAAATCCGTCTCCCCGGCACGGTTTGGTTGGCGCGGGAGTAGAAGCGATGCAGCAGGTGATGGCAAGACTGCCCATGGGTCGCCGTTTGGGTTGCCCTTTGCGCGATTGACTGGACCGGCTTGACCACGACAATAGGCGCGAAGTGGAGGAAACGATGACAAGCGGACCAGGGAACAACCGGCTTTCGCGCGGGATTTTTGCAGCGGCTTTCGCTGTGCTCGGCGCAACTGCATTTGCCGGCGCGACCGTCGCGGCGGATTATCCAAACCGTCCCATTCGTATCGTCGTGCCGTGGCCCGCAGGCGGGCCGACCGATGCTGTCGCGCGCGTGCTGGCGAATGAGATGTCGGAACAACTCGGCCAGCCGATCATCATCGACAACAAGGCCGGCGCCACCGGCTCCATCGGCTCTGACAACGTCGCGAAGGCCGCGCCCGATGGCTACACCATCGTGGTGGCAAACACCGCGAGCCATTCGCTTGGCAAGATAGCCAATCCGAAATTGCCCTACAATCCGGTGACGGATTTCAAATCCATCATCGAGTACGGCAACTATCCGGTCGCGATCATGGGCGCGACAAGCCTGCCCGCGAAGAACCTCAAGGACTTCATCGCCTACAGCAAGACGGCGAAGGACGGCCTGCTCATCGGCGTACCGGGCGCGGGTTCGGTGTCGCACATCTATGGCCTGCTGCTGGCGCAGAAGACCGGCGCGAAACTCACCTTCGTGCCTTATCGCGGCGACGCACCGGCGCGGCTCGATCTCCTCGCGGGCAACATCCAGGGCATTGCCGCAACACCGGACTTCGAGATGATCGCCGCCGGCAAGGCATGGCTCGTCGGATCGACCGGCGCAAAACGCTGGAAGCAAACCGCCGACGTGCCGACCTTTGCCGAAGCTGGCTACCCCGACCTCGTCGCGAACATCGTCTGGGGCTTTTCGGCGCCCGCCAATACGCCCGACGATATCATCAAAACTCTCAACGCTGCCGCCAACAAGGCGCTGAAGTCCGAGAAAGTCCTCAAGACGATGGGGGACAATTCATACTTCCCCGTCGGCGGCGTGCCCGAAGTGCTGACCAGCGACTTCAACAAGCAGATCGCCGAATTTGGCGAAATGTTCAAAGCCGGGCTGATCAAGCTCGACAACTAATCCAGCAAAATTGGGCGAAGGATGAATTGACCGCGCGCAGCCCGCGCGGCAGACAGAAAGCCAGAACCGGGAGACTATCCATGAAACGTCTGTTGCTGGGCGCTTGCGCTGCTGCCCTCGCCGCGATTTCCACGTTGCCTGCCAGCACGCGAGCAAACGCACAAGACTGGCCGGCCAAACAGGTGAAGCTGATCGTGCCGTTCGCTGCCGGTTCCACGCCGGACGTCGTCGGCCGATTGTTGACCGATTATCTCCAGACAAAAACGGGCCAGACGTTTGTCGTCGAGAACCGTCCCGGCGCGAGCGGCAACACCGGCACCGACGTGGTCGCCAAGGCTGACCCCGACGGTTACACGCTCGGCATGAGCATTCTTGGGCCGCTGGGAATCAACGCGATCCTGTTCGGCAAATTGCCCTACGATCCCGCGAAAGACCTTTCGTTCATCACCATGCTGGTGACGCAGCCGAATGCGCTGGCGGTCAACGCATCGCTGCCCGTGAACACCGCGCAGGAACTGCTCAAGCTCATCAAGGACAATCCGGGGAAGTATAACTTCGGCTCCATCGGCAATGGTTCGCTGTCGCATCTCTCCATGGAAGCCATGGTGCTGATGGCCGGCTCCAAGATGGTGCACATCCCCTATCCGGGTTCACCCGCGGCCATGACCGCGCTGATGCGCAACGACGTGCAGGTCGCGAGCTTGCCTGCGATTGCGGTAACGCCGCAACTCGGCGGCGGAGCGATCAAGCTGCTGGCGATTTCGTCCAATGAACGCTCGAAGCTGTTGCCGGACGTGCCGACCCTGAAGGAAAGCGGCATCGATCTCGTCGGCGACGCCTGGAGCGGCCTGGTCGCGCCGGCGGGTACGCCCGCGCCGATCATCGAGAAAATCCGCGCCGCCTTCACCGAGGCGCTGCAGTCGCCGGGCATTCGTGAAAAGATTGCGCCGCAACTCACCGAGGCGATCCCGACGACACCGGCGCAGTTCCGCGCCCGCGTCGACGCCGACATCAAGCGCTGGGGGCCGGTGATTCAGGCGGCGAACATCAAGGTGAATTGAGATCGCGGCTTGGGCTTTTTCTCTCCGTCATGCCCAGCCTTGTGCCGGGCATCCCGATAAGGGACGCAGGTGCCCTCCTAAGCGAGATGGCCGGAACAAGTCCAGCCATGACGTGGATAGAGCTTACCTTTTCAACCAGCGGCCGATCCGCTCGACCGCCTCGCGCATTTCATCCGCCGCACCTGCATAGCAAAAGCGGATGAAGTTGTGGCCCTCGAATGGATCGAAGTCGACACCGGGAGTCGCGGCAACCCCCGCCTCCTCCAGCATACGCTTGGCGAAATCGAAACTGTCGTTGGTGAACTTCGACACGTCCGCATAGAGATAAAACGCGCCATCGACGGGCAGAAATTTATCGAGCCCCGCCGCCGGCAAGCCCTCAACCAGGATGCGGCGGTTTTCCTCGTAGCCATGCTTGATGGTTTCCATTTCCGCATGGCCGTCGAACGCCGCTTCCGCCGCGATCTGCGACAGCGTCGGCACCGAGATCGCGAAGTTTTGTTGCAAACGATCAATCGGCCGCACCAGCGGTTCCGGCGCGACGAGCCAGCCGACACGCCAGCCGGTCATGCAATAGTATTTTGAAAACGAATTCACGATCACGGCGTTGTCGGAAAACTTCGCTGCTGTCTCGGCGCGGAACGCATAATCGAGGCCGTGATAGATTTCGTCGGAGATCACGCGGATGCCGGCCTCCTCCGCGACGCGGATGAGATCGGCGAGCGCCTCGGGCGTCATCATGGTCCCGGTCGGATTGGCCGGACTTGCCACCAGCACGCCCTTGAGCGGCGTCCTGCGATGGGCCGCGAGCAATGCCTCGCCGGTCAGCGCGTAGCGCGTTTCCGCCGTCGTCTCGATCATGACGACCTCGCAGCCAAGCGCGGTGAGAATATGCCGCGACGGCGGATAGCCGGGCACGGCCAGCGCGACCCGGTC
Organism: Hyphomicrobiaceae bacterium; assembly: GCA_947472885.1. Lineage (GTDB taxonomy): Bacteria > Pseudomonadota > Alphaproteobacteria > Rhizobiales > Xanthobacteraceae > CANJBX01. The sequence continues at coordinate 71,143 of CANJBX010000004.1, read as the reverse complement.
GCCCGCCTCGAACATGGCGAGAAACGACAGGATGAATGCCGCCGACGAACCCGTCGTCACGACAATGCGTTCGGCCGGAATGTCGAGGTCGTGCGTCTCGCGGTAATAGCGCGCGATGCGCGCGCGCAGCGACGGAATGCCGAGCGACTCGGTATAGGCCACGCGCCCGCCCAGCGCGGCCCGCGCCGCCGCAATCGCGGTCGAAGGTGCAGGCGCTGCCGGCTGCCCAACTTCCATATGGATAACGCGGCCGCCGCGCTCCTCGATGCGCGCTGCCGCCGCCATCACGTCCATCACCATGAAAGACGGCACATCGCTGCGGGCGGAAGCTGAAATCAGCCGCTTTGCATTCTCAAGCATCATGAATGACCGCCGCCCCGCCCCCGTGTTGCCTCAATTGACGGATTTTTGATCCATCCGCGGCTGCGACGCCGTATGGCCGCAGTTGACTGATTTCGATAGGGTGCCTAGGCGTTACAAGCCAACGCTTGGGCGTTTATTTTCAACGAGATTCGCCATGCTGGTGTGGCACCCGGTATTTTCAAGGTTGGGCGTGATCAGGCTTTGATGAATACGCAGCAAATACCTAGCAGCCAGCGGCAAACCAGGCCAGCGCTGAAGGCCGTCGCGCTCGCGACCGCAGCTGCCGTGTTGCTCGGCCAGATGCCGGCGCATGCGCAATCGGGCGGTGGCCTGCCCGTCATCCGCGACGCCGAAACCGAACAACTGCTGCGCGAATACACCACGCCCATTTTACGCGCCGCCGGACTTGGCCAGCAGAACATCCGCGTCGTCATCATCAATGATCGTTCCTTCAACGCCTTCGTGATGGATGGCCGCCGCATCTTCGTCAATGCCGGCGCGCTGATCGAATCCAAGACCCCGAACCAGATCATCGGCGTGCTCGCCCATGAAACCGGACATATCGCCGGCGGACACCTTTCCAAGCTGCGCAATGAACTCGCCAATGTGCAAAGCGCCATGATGATCGCCATGCTGCTGGGCCTCGGCGTCGCCGTTGCAGGCGGCGGCCGTCAGGGTACCGGCGACATGGCCGCGGCGGCGTTGCTCGCACCACAGCAGATGGCGATGCGTTCGCTGATGTCGTACCAGCGGCAACAGGAAGAACAGGCCGACAAGGCCGGCGTGAAATTCCTCGCCGCGACCAACCAGAGCCCCAAGGGCATGTACGAGACGTTCAAGCGTTTCGCCGATCAGATCCTGTTCTCGGCGCAGTACGCCGACCCGTATGCGCAGTCGCATCCGATGCCCAAGGAACGCATCGACTCGCTCAGCACGCTGGTGACCGGGAGCCCGCTCTGGGAAAAGAAGGATTCGCCCGAACTGCAATTGCGCCACGACATGATGCGCGCCAAGCTGCACGGCTTCCTCGATCGTGCGGATACGCTGTCGCGCGCGTACATGCCCGGCGACAATTCGTTACCCGCACGCTACGCCCGCACGATTGCGACCTACCGGCATGGTTCGATGCCGGCTGCGCTGGCCCAGATCGACGGCCTGATCCAGACACAACCGAACAATCCCTATTTCCATGAACTCAAGGGTCAGGCGCTGCTCGAGGCCGGACGCGCGCAGGAAGCCATTGCGCCGCTGCGTCAGGCCATCGCGCTGGCGCCCGATCCAACGCTGATCCAGGTCATGCTCGGACAGGCGCTGATCGCCACCAACAATCCCAGGAACGCCGACGACGCGGTGGTGTCACTGAATGCCGCCATCCAGCGCGATGGCGATATTCCCGATGCCTATACGAACCTCGCCATGGCCTATGCAAAGAAGAACGATTTGCCGCGCGCCGACCTCGCTTCCGCGCAGGCTGCCATGTCGCGCGGCGATTTCCGTACCGCCCGCCAGCTTGCGACCCGCGCCAAGGCCCGCTTCCCGATTGGCGCGCCGGGCTGGGTCAAGGCCGACGATATCGCCAGTTTCAAACCACCCGCCAGCCCGGGCCGCAGGTAATGTCCAGACCGCATTAACCCGGTGCGGCTAAAGTAATTTCGAAAAGGATCATCGCCATGAACATGCTCAAGACCGCACTGGTCGCCGTTGTCGGCGGCTGCATTGGCGCCGGGGCACTGGAAGGCTACCGCTACGCCATGCAGCGCGGCGGAGCCTCGCCATCGACCGCACAACTGCAGAGCATCATTCGCGATTACATTGTCAGCCATCCTGAAGTGTTACAGGAAGCGATGGCCGAGTTTGAGAAGCGCCAGCAGGTCGCGGAGGGCGAAAAGGCCCGCTCCGCGGTGAAGAACCATTCCGATCTGATCTTCAACTCGCCGCGCCAGGTCGTCATTGGCGACAAGCAGGGCGACGTCACGCTGGTCGAGTTCTTCGATTACAACTGCGGCTACTGCAAGCAGGCGCTCAACGACATGGCGGCGCTGATGAAGGCCGACAGCAAACTGCGTGTCGTGCTGAAGGAATTTCCGGTGCTTGGACCCAGCTCGGTCGAGGCCGCGCAGGTCGCCACTGCCGTGCGGATGCAGGACCCGACAGGCGAGAAGTATCTCGCCTTCCACCACAAGCTCCTCACCAGCCGCGGCCAGGCCGACAAGGCCAAGGCGCTTGCGGTCGCGCATGAGGTCGGCATCGACATGGCCCGGCTCGAAACCGATCTGGCCTCCGACGAGGTCAAGGCGTCGATCGAGGAAAGCTACAAGCTAGCCGAACAACTCGGCATGAACGGCACCCCGAGCTATGTGATCGGCTCCGAGATCGTGGTCGGCGCCGTCGGCCTCGCCACCCTCAAGGAAAAAGTGCGTGCCGCACGCTGCGGCGGCACGGCTTCCTGCTAAGGCCACGCCATCCCCCGGGGCCGTTAACTATAGCCGGTGCAGACGGGACGTTTTTGCTGGTGGAGCCTTACCTGCCGATTATAAGGGCCTAGACTTCCCCTCTCCACCCTGGCCCCGTATAACCCCGGGCTTCGGGCAATCCTGCGTGTGAGTCCCGGCTTTTCTCTCGCGGCAAACAACCATGGCCAAGACGATCTACGTCATCAATGGACCGAACCTGAACCTGCTCGGCACGCGCGAGCCGGGCATCTATGGCCGCTTCACGCTGGCCGATGTCGAGAAGCTGTGCCGCGACCGCGCCAAGGACCTGGGCTTCGAGATTGAATTCCGCCAGTCGAACCGCGAAGGCGAGATCGTCGATTTCCTGCAGGAAGCGCGCGCCAGGCAAGCCGCCGGCGTCGCGCTCAATCCGGCCGGCTACACCACCACGTCGGTTGCGATCCTCGACGCGATCCTGGCGATTGAATTGCCGGTGATCGAAGTTCACATCACCAATATCCATGCCCGCGAAGAATTCCGCCGGCATTCCTATGTTTCAAAAGCTGCCAAGGCTGTCATCTGCGGCTTCGGCATCGAAGGCTATGCGCTTGCCATCTCCGGGTTGGCGGCGCTGACAGAGAAGCGGGGTTGATCGTGGCACGCAGTTCCAAAAAAACCGCAGCACCTGAAGGCAAAGGCGCAAGCAAGAAGCCGGCGCCTGTCCTGAGCAAGGAAGACACCGCACGCGACGACGCCGTCCGCGCGCTGGCGCGACTGATCGACGAGACCGGCGTCACCGAAATCGAATTCGAGCGCGGCGGCATGCGCATTCGCGTCGCCAAGCAGGGCTTGGCCTATGCCGCGCCGGTGGCCACCGCAGCATCCGCACCGCGCGCTGCCGCAGTGCCCGAAATCAAGGCCGCCGCCGATCCCGCGAAACATCCGGGCGTCGTCCCCTCACCGATGGTCGGCACCGCCTATCGCTCGGCAGAACCCGGCAAGGCCGCCTTCGTCGAAGTCGGCAAGGTCGTCAAAGCCGGCGACACGCTGCTGATCATCGAAGCCATGAAGACCATGAACCAGATTCCCGCGCCGCGTTCGGGCACCGTTACGCAAATCCTGTTCGAGGATGCGCAGCCTGTAGAATACGGCGAACCGCTCGTCATCATCGAATAGACCTGACGCGATGTTCGAAAAAATCCTGATCGCGAACCGTGGCGAAATCGCGCTCCGGGTTTTGCGCGCCTGCAAGGAACTTGGCATTCCGACCGTCGCGGTGCATTCGACCGCCGACGCCGACGCCATGCATGTGCGGCTCGCGGACGAAAGCGTCTGCATCGGGCCGCCTGCGGCGAAGGACAGCTACCTCAACGTCCCGGCGCTGCTCGCCGCCTGCGAAATCACCGGCGCCGATGCGGTGCATCCCGGCTACGGATTTCTTTCCGAGAACGCACGCTTTGCGGAAATTCTCGACGAACACGGCATTCACTTCATCGGCCCCAAGGCGGAACACATCCGCATCATGGGCGACAAGATCGAAGCCAAGCGCACGGCGCTGCGCCTTGGCATTCCCTGCGTGCCGGGCTCCGATGGCGGCGTCGCTACCGAAGCCGAAGCCATCAAGGTCGCGCGTGAGATCGGCTATCCGGTGCTGATCAAGGCGTCGGCCGGCGGCGGCGGTCGCGGCATGAAGGTCGCGCTCAACGAAAGTGAGATCTCGACGGCGTTCTCGACCGCGCGCTCGGAAGCCAAGGCGGCGTTCGGCAACGACGACGTCTACATGGAGAAGTATCTCCAGACCCCGCGCCACATCGAAATCCAGGTGCTGGGCGACGGCCGCGGCAACGCCATCCATCTCGGCGAGCGCGATTGCTCGCTGCAACGCCGCCATCAGAAGGTGCTGGAAGAAAGCCCCTCGCCCGCGCTCAACACCGCTGCGCGCGATGACATTGGCGAAATCGTCGCCAATGCGATGCGCGAACTGAAGTACCTCGGCGTCGGCACCATTGAATTCCTGTTCGAAGAAGGAAAATTCTACTTCATCGAAATGAACACCCGCATCCAGGTCGAGCATCCGGTGACGGAAATGATCACCGACATCGACCTGATCCTTGAGCAAATCCGCGTCGCCAGCGGCGCGGCGCTCGACATCACGCAGAAAGACGTGAAATTCCACGGCCACGCCATCGAGTGCCGCATCAATGCGGAAAACCCGGTGACATTCCGCCCTTCGCCCGGCCGCATCCTGCACTACCATCCGCCCGGCGGCATGGGCGTGCGCATCGATTCAGCCGCCTATCAGGGCTACACGATCCCGCCCTATTACGACTCGCTGATCGGCAAGCTGATCGTGCACGGCAAGACGCGCACGGAATGCCTGATGCGGCTCAAGCGTGCGCTTGACGAGTTCGTGGTCGATGGCGTCGAGACGACGCTGCCGCTGTTCAAGACTCTGGTGCGTAACAACGACATCCTCAACGGCGACTACCACATCCACTGGCTGGAGAAATTTCTCGAAGCCGGCGGGATGAAAGAGTAGCGCGCGCCTAGTGCGCCCTGCCCGCGACCTGGGAGAGCAGCGCACATACGTAGCCCGGCTCGTAGGGCTTCTGCACGAACGTCGATCCTGGCACCTTCTCCGTACTGTCGAGTACGCCGCCCGACGTGTAGACGATCTGGATATCGGGCCGCATTTCGCGCGCCAGTTTTGCGAGTTCCGCGCCGTTGATGCCCGGCATGTGGATGTCGGTGAAAATCACATCGACGATCTCGCCCCGCAGAAGATGATTGACCGCGGCACTGCCGTTTGACGCCGAGCAGACCGCGAAGCCCGCCTCGGTCAGGATTTCCTGCATCATCGCATTGACGAGCGGCTCGTCCTCGACCAGCAGGACGCGGGGCCTGGTATAAGTGTCTGCGCGGCGTGTTGACTGGGGCATCGGGTATTCCCTTCGCCAGAACAACGCGCAACCGCGCGGATGTTTGCAATTAGCTAAAAACTTAAACGGCTTATCGTTTCCCAACTGTAAATTTTGGTGATTTCGCAAATACCGTCTGGCACACTGACGCCAGAGAGGACGATCCGTTGGCCAGCAAAGAGACCGCCATCGTCGAGATCACGCCGGAAGTGCTGCTCAAGGCCTATGCCTGCGGTATTTTCCCGATGGCGGAGAATGCCGACGATCCCTCGCTGCACTGGGTCGAGCCGCCGATGCGCGGCATCATCCCGCTTGATCGGCTCCATATCCCTTCCCGGCTCGCGCGCACCGTGAAAGCCGATCAATATACCGTCGTCACCAACCGTGACTTCGACGCGGTGATCGACGGCTGCGCGGAGGCCGCACCCGGCCGCACCAACACCTGGATCAACAAGCGCATCCGCAAGCTCTATCGCGGGCTCTATGCCATCGGCCATTGCCATACGGTGGAAGTCTACGATGGCGACAATCTCGTCGGCGGCCTTTACGGCGTCAGCCTTGGGGCGGCGTTCTTCGGCGAGAGCATGTTCCATCGCGCGCGCGACGTTTCAAAAATCGCGCTGGTGCATCTGGTGGCGCGGCTCAACGCCGGCGGGTTCACCTTGCTCGATACGCAATTCCTCACCGACCACCTCAAGACGCTCGGTGCCTATGAAGTGCCGCGCGTCCACTATCAAAAACTGCTGGCCAACGCGCTCGAAGGCGACGCCGACTTCGAGGCCGTGCCGCCCGACCGGCCGTTGCCGGGAAGCACCGCGCTGGCGCTGGCCTCGCCGGACTGAAAGCCCCGCCTTTTCAGCGGCCTACCAATTGTAAACGCATGTTGGGCCATGATACGGGCAACGGGCGCGCTCACCGGCGCTGGCCTGATGAAATTGCGCGCCGTGAACCAACCGACATGAGCCTCGCCGCCCACGCCAGACGCCTCGCGCAGCCGCTCGTGCTGATTGCACTGCGTGTCGCCAATACCGGCGCGAAATTTTTGCTGGCGCTCTACACCGCGCGCTATCTCGGCCTCGCCGACCTCGGCATCTACGGATTGATCGTCGGCGCGACCACGATTGTTCCGGCGGCACTCGGTCTCGGCACCACCGACTGGGCCGTGCGCCGGCTGGTCGGCATGCCGCGCGCGGAAGCCATTGCCTCGATTGCAACACGGCTGGCATTGCCGATCACACTGCATGCGGTCTGCCAGCCGCTCGCGTGGCTCATCAATTATCTGCTCGGCGCACCCGTGCCGTGGCCGCTGCTCTTCACCGCCGGTCTGATCCTGTTTCTGGAACACGTCGCGACCGACACCAACGACATGCTGATCGCGCGCGGGCGCATCATGCTCGCCAACATCACGTTCTCCATGCGCGCCGGCCTGTGGCCGCTGGTGGTGATCGCGTGGGGTGCGCTCGACCCCTCGGCCCGCACGCTCGAATGCCTGCTGCTGGTCTGGGTCGGCGGCATTTCACTTGCCTGGATCACGCTGGGCGCGCACCTGTTCGCCGAACAGCGCTGGCGTTCGCTCGGCCTGCGCATGCCGTGGCTTGCGAGCGGCGTGCGCGCCAGCGTGCCGTTCTACATCAAGGATATCAGCAGCGCCGCCAGCCTGTTCCTCGACCGTTTCGTGCTGTCGTTGTTCATCGGACTGGAATTCACCGGCGTCTACACGCTGTTCTGGTCGGTCGCCAACGTGCTGCATAACCTGACCGTTTATGGCGTCATCCAGCCAAAGCTGCCGCGAATGATCGAACTCGGCCAGCAACCGGATAAGTCCGCATTCCGCGCCTTCGAGCACAAGATGCAGATCGAAGTCGCGGTCTGGATTGCGTTTCTCGCCGCCGGCGCCAGCGTTGCGCTGATTGTCCTGCTGCCGTTCCTCGACCGCCCGCTATTGCGCGAAAATCTCGCCGTGTTCTGGATCGTACTCGCCGCCACCGCCTTGCGCGCCGCCGCGGATGGCTATGGCTATGTGCTGCTGGCTTTGCATCGCGACACTGCGATTGCGATCATCAGCATCGCGGGCGCGCTCGCCTCGGTGATGCTCAATCTTGCGCTGGTGCCGATGCTCGGACTGACCGGCGCTGCGCTCGCCTTCATCCTCACCGCAGGCGGTATGCTGGCGGTGCGCTACACTGTGGCGCAGACCGCTAACTCACACTGATATTGAAGCGGCCTCAGCGCGCGCCGGGAAATCCGGGCGGCGGGCCGACAGGCGCTGGCCGCTGCGGAGCGGGTTGCGGTTGCTGCAAGGTCGGTTGCTGGACCGGCGCACGCGGCGCTGGCGCGGCATTCGCGGGCGCGTTGTTTCCGGGCGGCGCTGCCGTGCGCGCAGCTGCATTGCCCTGCGGCTGTTGCGGACGCGCCTGGGTGCGGGCGGGAGCCGGCGCTGCCGGTTGCGTATCAGCGATAACCTGCGTGCCGCCCTTACAGTCGGTCAGCCATACGTCATAGATCGGATGCTCGACCGCATGCAGTCCGGGGCTCGATGCGAACATCCAGCCGCCGAAAATGCGTTTCACCTCGCCTTGCAGCGTGACTTCATTGACCTCGACAAACGTATTGGTGTTGGCCGTCTCGGTCGGCGGGCGCGTGTAGCAGACCCGCGGCGTCACCTGCAGCGCGCCGAACTGCACCGTCTCGTTGAGGGTCACTTCGAATGAAATGATGCGGCCGGTGATCTTGTCGAGGCCGGCGAACACCGCCGTCGGGTTTGCAATCTTCTGGGTCGGCAGTTCGGTGATGACTTCGTCGCCGGGCTGCGGCGCGACGTTAGCCGGCGCCGGCGTACCGCGCGCAGTCTGCTGGCGTTGCCCGGACGGCGCGGGCTGGAGCGGTTGCAACGTCTGCCCAGGCGCAAGACCTGCATTCGGCGCTGGCTGCGGCGGCAACGGCTGCGAACGACCGATACCCGGCTGCTGCTGGCCCGGCTGTTGCTGCGGCGGCTGCTGGCGTGCAGCGGGACGTAGCGGCGGTGGCGGCGGCTGGTCCTCGTTGTCCATTTCCTCCGGCGGCATCTGCGTCGGTGCGCCCATTGGCGCTGGACCTTGCGCGCGGCCCGGCAGACCCGCTGGCGGGCGCGGCGGACCATCGCCGAAGATCGAGCCGAATTGCGCGCTCGCCGGAACAGGCAGCGCCATCATACCGGCGACGGCAAGCGATGCAGCCAACACACCGGCGCGCGGAAAGGTTCTGGCCATTGCGGCTAAGAGTCCGGGTTCACGGGCGGGGCAATACAAAACTCCCGCGTCACCTGCCCGGTTAACACGTTGAATGCGGCAGAGAAAGGGCTACGCCGTCGCGGAATGCAGACAGCCTCAGCGGCCGGGATTCCACGCCTTGTAGTCGCCGGTCGCCTTGGGGCGGCGGACCTGGGCAAGCGTCGAACCGGACGGGCGCTGCGCCGCCGACGTGCCGGTGAGATTCGGGCGATGCGGCTTCCACCATGAACGCGGCGTGACGGTTTCCTCGGTCGGCGGCGTATCGACCGTGTGGTGGAGCCAGCCGTGCCACGCCGGGCCGACGGTCGAAGCCTCGGCATAGCCGTTGTAGATCACCCAGCGGCGCTCAAAACCCAGCGCCGGGTCGATCTTGCCGCCCTTGGTCCGGTAGTAGGTGTTGCCGAACTCGTCGTTGCCGACGAGTTCTCCGAACAGCGCCGTCCAGATTTGCGTGTTCAGCGTCTGGCCATTCCACCACGTCAGGACCCGGAGCAATGCGGCTGTGATTTTCATCTGCGGATTCGCGAGGTTCGAGCGGATTTGGCGTTGAGTCTGTTGATGCCACCGCCCTGCGGCGGTGTCCAGCACGGCCATCAAGCGGCAGAAAAAGGTAGCGGATTGCCCGCACTCGCCAGCGCGTTTGCATGGACACCCGGCAGCCGCCGAATGCGCCCATGCGGGATCGCCAGTTGACCTCCGGACGACTCAAGAGTCGCGCCATATCTGGCGGTCCCGGCGCACCGTTTTTGACCCCGTTTGGACCGGCGTGACGGGTTTCCAACAGGTACATGACGCATGGGCGACGAAGGCTGCTTTCGAATCCTGCCAGCTTATCCGATACTTGCGGCTCACCCGCCGATTCTTCCCCACAATTCACCGCTTTACCCCCGACATTTAGGGGTTGATTCATTTTTCGACACTACATCTTGCGTAAGTCTTGACCGGCCGGGCGGAGTTGTCCTAGCGTTCAGACCGTGCGGCGGGTTTGTTTTTTGTCTCCGCCGGACGATCCCTGAGAGGCTTTCACGACCCACCCGCCGGGGCCATATGGCCTTTGTGGACAGGGATTTGTCTGCCTGACGCCCACAAAGCCAGAGGTCGCCCGGAGCGCAGCCAAACCACTAATCGGGGCCGCCGTTTGGACCCCGGAATGCGTACAGGGCGTCAGACAGAATACGAGCTTGAGAACGACGCGGCGGGGCAAGACCGTGTCGCTGGAATGGTGTCGGCGCTAAGCTCGGGAGGGCTTGGTCCGGCACTCAAAACACGCCGAAGGGGCAGTTATGCGAATCGAACGCAGCTACACCACAGAAGGCCAGTCACCCTACGCGGAAATCGAATTCCGCTTTACGACCAGCGAGATTCGCAATCCCGACGGCTCGGTGGTGTTCCATGCCGAAAACGTTGAAATCCCGGCGCAATTTTCGCAGGTCGCGTCGGACGTTCTGGCGCAAAAGTATTTCCGCAAGGCCGGCCTCCCCGCCCGCACCAAGAAGTTTGAAGAATCGACCGTGCCCTCATGGCTCTGGCGGTCTATTCCGGACGAATTAGCCCTCGCGCAGCTCCCGGAAGCGTCGCGCAACGTCGGCGAGACATCGGCCAAGCAGGTTTTCGACAGATTAGCAGGCACCTGGACCTACTGGGGCTGGAAGGGCGGCTACTTCGACAGCGAGGCTGACGCGCAGGCGTTCTTCGACGAGCACCGCTACATGCTCGCCATGCAGATGGTCGCGCCGAACTCGCCGCAGTGGTTCAACACCGGCCTGCACTGGGCCTACGGCATCGACGGCCCAAGCCAGGGCCACCACTATGTCGATCACGCCACCGGCAAGCTTACCAAATCGAAGTCGGCTTACGAACATCCGCAGCCGCACGCCTGCTTCATCCAGTCGATCAACGACGATCTGGTGAACGAAGGCGGCATCATGGACCTGTGGGTGCGTGAAGCGCGGCTGTTCAAGTATGGCTCCGGCACCGGCTCCAATTTCTCGCGGCTGCGCGGCGAAGGCGAACACCTCGCCGGCGGCGGCAAGTCGTCGGGCCTGATGTCATTCCTCAAGATCGGCGACCGTGCGGCGGGCGCGATCAAATCCGGCGGCACCACGCGCCGCGCGGCGAAGATGGTCATTGTCGATGCCGACCATCCGGATATCGAAAAATATATCGACTGGAAGGTGCTGGAAGAACAGAAGGTGGCGGCACTCGTCACCGGCTCGAAGATCAACCAGAAGCACCTCAAGGCCGTCCTCAAGGCCTGCGTGAACTGCGAAGGCTCCGGCGACGACTGCTTCGACCCGGAGAAGAACCCGGTCCTGCGCCGCGAGATCAAGGCCGCGCGCCGCGTCTACGTGCCGGACAATTATATCCAGCGCGTCATCCAGTTCGCCAAGCAGGGCTATCGCGACATCGAATTCCCGATCTACGACACCGACTGGGACTCGGAAGCCTACCTCACCGTCTCGGGCCAGAACTCGAACAACTCGGTGCGCGTCAACGACGAATTCCTCAAGGCCGTGGAATCCGACGGCGACTGGGATCTCACCTGGCGCACCAAGCCGGGCAAGGTGGCCAAGACGTTGAAGGCGCGCGACCTGTGGGAGAAGATCGCCCACGCCGCATGGGCCTCGGCCGATCCGGGCCTGCAATACCACACGACCGTCAACGACTGGCACACCTGCGCCGCTTCAGGCCCGATCCGTGGCTCGAACCCGTGTTCGGAATATATGTTTTTGGACGACACGGCGTGCAACCTCGCCTCGGCGAACCTGCTCTCGTTCCGCGATCCCAAGACCGGCGCGTTCGACATCACCGGCTACGAACATACGGTTCGTCTGTGGACCGTCGTGCTCGAAATCTCGGTGATGATGGCGCAGTTTCCCTCGAAGGAAATCGCGCAACTGTCGTACGAGTACCGCACGCTGGGCCTCGGCTATGCCAACGTCGGCGGCCTCCTGATGTCTGCCGGCATTCCCTACGACTCCGACGCGGGCCGTGCGATCTGCGGCGCACTCTCCGCGATCATGACCGGCATCAGCTATGCGACCTCCGCCGAAATGGCCAAGCAGCTCGGCACGTTCTCCGGCTACAAGAAAAACCGCGAGCCGATGCTGCGCGTGATGCGCAACCATCGACGCGCGGCCTATGGCGAGAAGACCGGCTATGAGCAGGTCTCGCAGCCGCCCGTACCGCTCGACCACAAGAGCCTTCTCAACGGCACGCCGGCCTTCGTCGCGCTGGCCGATCACGCCAAAAAGGCGTGGGACTCCGCGCTCGCGCTTGGCGAGAAGCACGGCTACCGCAACGCGCAGGCGACCGTGGTTGCCCCGACCGGCACCATCGGCCTGGTGATGGATTGCGACACCACCGGCATCGAACCGGACTTCGCGCTGGTGAAGTTCAAGAAGCTCGCCGGCGGCGGCTACTTCAAGATCATCAACCGCGCTGTGCCGGAAGCCTTGCGCGCGCTCGGCTACTCTGAGTCCGACATCGGCGAGATCGAAGTCTATGCTGTCGGCCATGGTTCACTCGGCCAGTCGCCGGGCATCAACCACACCACGCTGCGCGCCAAGGGCTTCACGGATGAGGCCATCGCCAGGATCGAGAAGGCATTGCCGACCGCGTTCGACATCAAGTTCGCGTTCAACAAGTGGACGCTCGGCGAAGACCTCCTCAAGAACCAGCTCAAGGTTCCCGCCGACGTCATCGCGCAGCCGAGCTTCGACCTCCTCGCCCACATGGGATTCTCCCGGCGCGAGATCGACGCCGCCAATATCCACGTCTGCGGCGCCATGACCGTCGAAGGCGCGCCGCACCTCAAGGCCGAACACTACGCCGTGTTCGATTGCGCCAACCCATGCGGCCGCACCGGCAAGCGCTATCTCTCGGTCGAGAGCCACATCAAGATGATGGCGGCGGCGCAGCCGTTCATCTCCGGCGCGATCTCCAAGACCATCAACATGCCGAACGACGCCACCGTCGAGGATTGCAAGGCGGCGTACCTGCTGTCCTGGAAGCTCGCCCTCAAGGCCAACGCGCTCTACCGCGACGGCTCGAAACTTTCACAACCGCTGCAAAGCCAACTCATCGCAAATGACGAGGAAGACGACGACATGACCGATTCTCCGATCTCCGCCCTCCTCGACAAACCGAACGCCGCGCGCGCCGCCGCCCTGTCCGAACGCATCGTCGAGAAGATCGTCGAGCGCGTCACTGTGCTGCGCGATCGCGAGAAGATGCCCGATCGCCGCAAGGGCTATACCCAGAAAGCCGTCGTCGGCGGGCACAAGGTTTATCTGCGCACCGGCGAATACGACGACGGACGTCTCGGTGAAATCTTCATCGACATGCACAAGGAAGGCGCGGCGCTCCGCTCGCTCCTCAACAATTTCGCCATCGCGGTGTCGCTCGGCCTGCAATACGGCGTGCCACTTGACGAATACGTCGATGCCTTCACGTTCACGCGGTTCGAGCCGTCAGGCCCGGTGCAGGGCAACGAGGCGATCAAGTACGCCACCTCGATCCTCGACTACGTGTTCCGCGAACTCGCGGTGTCGTACAACGAGCGTTACGACCTCGCCCATGTCGATCCGAGCGAGACCGGCTTCGACGCGCTCGGCAAGGGCGTGGAAGAAGGCAAGCAGACGCAAGGCGCTTCGCACTTCGTGTCCAAGGGCCTGACGCGCTCGCGCGCGGACAAGCTGACGGTGATGAAGGGCGGCGCTTCGTCTTCGGGCGGCAGCGACGTCACCGACGCGCGCTCAACGGGCAACGTGACGGCGATTGCTTCGGGCGCTGCGACCGCGCTCAAGAGCGAGCCGGAAGTGAAGCTCTCCCCCGCGCAGGCGCTGGAGAACCTCGCCTGGCAGAAGACCGAGGCGCGTGATAACGCCAAGACCGACGCCAAAGTGGAAGCCAAGGCGCTCGCCACCGAACGCCGCGCCGAAGCGAAAGCGCGCGGCTATGAAGGCGAGATGTGCGGCGAGTGCGGGAACTTTACTTTGGTCAGGAACGGCACGTGCATGAAGTGCGATACGTGCGGCGGGACGAGCGGGTGTTCGTAACGCGCGGAGACTAGCAATTGCCAGCGGACGCATGGCTTGATCTGCATCCGCTGGCAAATAGTGTGAGCTAGTGGCAGCTTTTTATAGAGAGGCCACCAGACCGTCCATGGCGGCATTGGCGTTGACCAAATATTCTTTTTTAACCTGAACCCTGTGCCCGTTGATGGTTTGCTTCCCGACTTGTACTTGCGAAAACGGAAGCCCCTTTGCAAATGCAACAAAACCAGTCGTCTGAAAATCGCGGATCTCAACAAATCCCTTGTTAATATTCTTAAAGTTGAAGATTTCTGGATTTGACTTCAGGAGTTTGCCGACGTCCTTCTCGATGGCATCCAACACCGCAGCATACGCTGACGCCGCGCCCATGTATTGCGTGAGACGGTTTTTCACAATCAGATGAACTTTGGGAAGTGATCGTCCTGCAGCCTTCAGCTTGGTAGCAAACGCATACGCGGCGTATATTTCTGAAGGAAGTTTAAGTCCGTAGACCAAAGAGAAGGCATTTTGAATTGCCCGGCGTGACGAGTCATCCGCCATAACGGGCAATACAATGCGATCGCACGCGGCAAGCGCGATCTGCGTATAAAGTGAAAAACTCGGATTACAGTCCATAAAAACGGTATCGTAGTCGTCTTCAATCTTTTCCAAAAAGTAAGCAAGCCAATCAACGACAGATATCCAAGGATTTGACCCTGGAATCTGGTTGTTTGCCAACGTATTCACCGCGTTTGCTTGGAGTTCCAACAACCGATCACCACACACTAAGTCAATGTTCGCGGGGATACTTTTGTTCGAGGCGTTTGGCTTGGTAATGAAGTCGGAAGAATTAAATGCTGGTGCGACATAGGGCGATGGCAATCGAAGTTGAAAATAGCCACCTATGCTACACCGCGGAACAAGTCCCTGCTGCGCAAGAAGTTTATCACTGCCCTTGTTGTTCAATCCACCGAGCAGCAACTCAGACAAATTGGCCTGCGGACAAACATCGACAGCAAGTATGCGTTTCTTTGGATTTTTCTGCGCGTAAAGCGTGATGGCTTGAAACGCTAAGCTAGTTTTGCCAGTGCCGCCTTTGTTGTTCCAAAAAGCATATTTTTTTCCAAGACATCTCTCCCATAGCTTACGGACCACCTCCTCAAAAGGACATCACGACGTCCACTTTGGACATCATAGTGTCCAATATGGACGTTTGCAAGGCCCGGCTTAATTGCTAGAAAGAATTATTGATCCACCATTTCGGGCGTAATTCCGCAGCATGGGCTCCGCTACCTTAGGGCCTTTCGCAATTTGCCGCTTTCCCGTTATATTTCCCCCATGAGCACCGTCGAAGACATTGAGAAAGCCATCGAGAGTTTGCCGGCCGCCGAGTTTGCGCGGTTCCGGACGTGGTTCGATGCGTTTGACGCAGACCGCTTCGACCGCAAGATTGAGCGCGATGCTGCCGGCGGCAAGCTCGACGCATTGGCCGATCACGCGCTGGCCGACCACAGAGCCGGACGCGCCCGCGAGCTATGAGGCATTTTGCCAGTCCTGATTTCTGGGCTGCCTATCAACGCCTTCCCGACCCCATCCGCGCATTGGCCGACAAGAATTTTGCGCTGCTCAAAAGCGATCCGCAGCACCCTTCCCTGCATTTCAAGAAAGTCGGGCGCTTCTGGTCCGTCCGCGTCGGCATCCGCTATCGCGCGCTGGCGGTTGAAACCGACGGCGGCATGCTGTGGTTCTGGATCGGCTCACACGCCGATTACGACGCAAAGATAAAATAGCCGTAGGGTGGATTAGCGAAGCGTAATCCACCATTTTAAGAGCAACGAAGCGGCGCAATACGCTTCGCTATTGCGCCTTACAGCGCCAGCCAGGAGCCATGCTCATCCTCTCCGCCGGTTCCACCCTCCACGGCATGCGCGCGTGTGCCGCGCAAGTGACCGGCACGCCAATCGACGTCGCGACCGACCACGGCCACAATATTCCGTGATGCGCTGCTGCGTGGCGAAGCAAAAGCCGACGTGGTGCTGCTGCCTGCCGATATGATCGCGGCGCTGGCGGCGAAAAATCTACTCAGCGATTCTGTTGCGCTGGGCGCGGTCGGCATCGGCGGCGTGGTGCGCGAAAGCGCCAGCGTGCCGGATATTTCAACCATGGATGCGTTGCGCGCGGCGCTGGTCGCCGCCGGTGCCGTGCTGCTGACCCACGCACCGACCGGCGAGCATCTCGTGGGCGTCATCGCGCAACTGGGCCTGCGTGACGCCATCGCGCCAAAACTCCTGCGCTTCGATACTTCGACCAAGCTCAATATCCATCTCGCCGCACGCGGCGACAACGCGCTCGGGTTCGGTCCCGAAACCGAAATCCGCGCGGGACAAGGCGTGCGATGGACCGGCGATGTGCCCGATGAAATCCAGATCGCGCTGCCCTATGCGGCGGCGATGGTGATGGGCACGCCGAACGAAGCTGCCGCGCGCAAGCTGCTGGCGTTTCTTGGTACGCCGCAGGCACGCGCAGCATTCGCGAAGACGGGTGTGAAGTTCGCCGCACCGTAATCTCTTGTTAAGCGATGCACACAGGCGATTTGAGCGATTCCGATTCGTTCTTTTGCGAACAAAGCAGAGTCATTGTGGGAACGCAGGGAGTCTGCGCTTCAACTCTTGTGGATCGGGTCGATCCACTTCACGGCTTCGGGCTTCTCGACGGGCGCGATGTCGAGGTTGACCACCACCGCCTCGTTGTCCGAGCGCACCAGCACGCATTCGAGCGCCTCGTCCTCGCTGGCGTTGATTTCCTGATGCGGCACATAGGGCGGCACGTAGATGAAATCGCCCGGCCCCGCCTCGGCGACGAATTCGAGGTTGTCGCCCCAGCGCATGCGCGCCCGCCCGCGGATCACATAGATGACGCTCTCGAGCGCACCATGGTGGTGCGCGCCGGTCTTGGCCCTGGCGTGGATCGTCACCGTGCCGGCCCAGATCTTCTGTGCGCCGACACGCGCGGCGTTGATCGCGGCGGCGCGGTCCATGCCCGGCGTCGAAGCGGTGTTGGTATCGAGCGAACCCGCCGGGATCACGCGCACGCCGTCGTGTTTCCAGCGCGCGTCATGGGAGTGATCGTCGTGCGAATGGGAATGCGCGGGATCGTGCGAATGATCGTGGTCATGCGGCATGAGACTTCAGCCCTGCAGGTCAGCTACGGCAATCTTCACATACTCGCCGCGGCGTTCGATATCCGCAACAAAATACGCCCTCGCCCATGGCGCATGTCACACACCCGCGGGACCTTTCCGGCTTCGTGTCACGTTTCCGGCTCGGTCATGAAGAACAGCGGGAAGCCGTTGCGCTTGCCGAGTTCGGTGGCTTCCTTGGCCTTGGTCTCGGCGACGTCGCGGGTATAGACCGCGATCACGCAGGCGCCGCGGCGATGCGCGGTCAGCATCACGGCAGCGGCCTTCTCCTCGCCCATGCGGAACACGGCCTTGAGCACCATCACGACGAATTCGCGCGGCGTATAGTCGTCGTTGAGCAGGATCACCTTGTAGAGCGGCGGACGCGCGACCTCGGTCTTGGTCCCGGTGCGCGGCTTGACGACAGTTTTTTCGGCCATTGGTCATGCTCCGCCGGTCGGCCCGGCATTCTAGGCCGACGCGGCGGAAGCTGACAAAGCAGGGTTTGACCCGATTTCCGGATCAACCCTTGTTGCGCATCGTCGCGTCGAGGCTGAGCGGGCCTGCGCCTGCGGCCGCGAAGTAGAAGAAGATGAAGCAATAGAGCGCCGCGGCGTCGCCGCCATTGAGCAGCGGGTAGAAGTTGCGCGGCGAGTGGCCGATGAAATAAGCGAAGGCCATTTCGCCCGACAGGATGAAGGCGACCGGCCGCGTGAACAGGCCGAGGATCATCAAAATGCCGCCGATGACCTCGATCCAGGCAGCGAACCAGTACATCGAGAACATGGCAGGCGCGACCGCAGCCGCCGGATTAGCCGACGGGAATGCAAACAGCATGCCGGTGCCGTGCGCCATAAACAGCAGCGCAACGGCGATGCGCAGCAGGCTCAGGATCGTCGGCGTATAGCGTGACAGTGCGGTTTCCATGAATCGTCTCCCCCATGTGTGACCACGGGATTTAACCCGGCCACGGGGCTTCCTCCCATCACGATTTGCTGAAAACCACAGGCCAGCATGCCGCAGCACAGCAAATTCGCAAATTCGAATGTATCGCGATGTCCAGGGGAAGGACGGCCAGCCCGTCCGTTCTGGACGAGCCGGGAAGTCCGTACCGGCAGACAGCCACATCACATCCGGTGCGCTGGATTTAGTTTAAAATGATACCGCCGACGTTAACAGACACCGTCAACGATCGGTAAATCGCGCAGCCGTGATGCGAGCCGCCCTACTTCTTCTCCGGCTCGAAGTTCATCGCCACGCCGTTGATGCAATAGCGCAGGTGGGTCGGCGGCGGGCCGTCGTCGAAGACGTGGCCAAGGTGGCTACCGCAACGGCCGCAGTGCACTTCCGTGCGGACCATGCCGTGGGTGTTGTCGGTGGTGGTTTCGACCGATCCGGCTTCGGGATCGTTGAAGCTCGGCCAGCCGGTGCCGCTTTCGAACTTCGTGCCGGAGACGAACAGCTTTTGCCCGCAACCGGCGCAGGTGAAGGTACCCGAACGCTTTTCGTAGTTGAGCGCGCAGCTTCCCGGCCGCTCGGTGCCATGGCCGCGCATCACGTCATATTGTTCGGGCGTCAGCAGCTTGCGCCACTCGGCATCGGTATGCGTCACCGGAAATATCCTGGCGTCCATGAAAGCCTCCTGCGGGTCGCGCAATCGTAGCGCGTCTGAAATGGGCGCGAAATCCGGTTTCGCCAAGGGGTTGGGTACAATCCACGGTATCCTGCCACGCAAAACCGTCCGCGCAACCGGAATTGCCGGAACTTGCGCCTCGGGCGTTAGGTCAGTCTCCCTGCTTTATTCCCCCGACGAACACCTTATCGTCAGCAACCATGTGAGGCGTAACAACAACAACATCACACGACAGGAGGCCGCTCATGAAATTGCGAACTGGCGACTCCGCGCGCCAAATCCCACCACGTCTCGTCAACTTCTGTGCCCAGTGCGGTGGGCCGATCTATTTTGCGACCTGGTCGGAATATATCGACGACCACCGTCTTCGCCATCTCTGGAATTGCGACGACTGCGGCTACGCATTCGAGACGACGGTTTGCTATCCCGCGCTGCCCAAAACCTGAGCGCGAGTCCAGAATAACAAGCGTGACGGGGAACGCGCGAAGCGGCGGCTGATTCAGCCGCCGCTCTATTTTCAACGCAATGCCTGTGAGCCGATTACATGAAGCGGCGCGGCTGCGATGCCTGCTGCTGCGGCTCCGGCCGATGATCGTCGCGGTTGATCAGCTTGCCCGGCAGTTCGAACACCCAGTTGACGGTGTTGCCAATGGCATTGGCGGCCGTTCCGGCGGCAGTTGAAGTCGCCGAAAATACATGGCCCGCAACGCCGCGCTCGGCTTTCTGCGCGGGCACGTCTTCCTCATCGTCGGGCGGCGGCATCGCCGGTGCACGCGCCGTCACCGTCACCGGCGAGAGGCTGGTCGGCGCGCCGATGTTCGCGGGAGCAGCCGTAACGGGAGCAGCAGCAATGGGCGCAACTATCGTCGGGGCGGACAGGGCCGGTGCCGCAGCGACACCCGGCGCGCTCGCGGCGGGCGCAGGAACCAAAGCAGCAGCCGGCGCGGCGGCAGGAGCTACGACAGCAACGTTACGCGGGGCCTGCAACACAGGTTGCGAGGCGACTTGCGGCGTCGATGGCTCGGGCGTGTAAGGCTCCGGCGTATAGAGCTGCGCAGACGCGGCAGAAGACGCCACTGCGGCAGTTGTCGTTGCAGCAGTTGCCGGGGCAGCAGGCTTCGCGCGCACCGCCCTGGTCTCGGCGGACTTCATTTCGGAAGCCTTGATTTCAGAAGCCTTGGTTTCGGCAGCCTTGATTTCCGCCGGCGCAACCGGCTTCACTTCAGCCAGCGGCTCGGCGGCCTTGCCGTCGCGGCGCTGCTGAGTGACGCGGATCGGCGCCTTGTCGTTGACCACGGGCGCGCTGTTCGCGCTGACCGTAACCGGCGTGGTCTTCCCGGCCTGCGCCGCCTTTTCAGCGGGTGTTGCCGTGTGCTGCGGCACCAGTTGCGCCAGCAGGTAGCCACCGAGAACGCTCGCGGCCACGGACGGTACGATCTGGATGGAAAGCTTGCCGACAAAACGGCCAGTCCTGGACAGAGCAACGCGCATGACAATCCACCCCGATCAAAGCACCCCAATCAACGCGCCCGTTGTCGTGCCGCATTTAGGCAAATTGTGGCCGGGACCGGGGCGATGATGGGGTTTTAGCGTTGGTGTGCGTTGAAGGCCTCTAAAACAGCCCAAAAACTAGCCGCCGATGCGGGCTGCTTCGCCCGGCTCGGTAATTTCAAACTCACCGGCAGGCGCGACAAACAGCATCTTCCGCCCGGCCTTGCCGCCGCCGGAGAACATCGGCAAGCGGCAACGGCCAACGGATCAGCGCAGCTTGCGGCTGAGGATGTGCGCGACGACGGCGACCAGCATGAAGCCCGTCGAGACGTACCCCATCGTCACCAGCAGGTCGCGCGCGAACAGGCCGGCGCCGATCGCGGAGCCGACGGCCTGCCCGACGTAGTTGCCGGACGTATTGAGCGAGACGGTCGCGCTGGCGAGTAGCGGAGCCGCCGCCACCAGACGCGCCTGCTGCATCGAGTTAAATGCCGCAAAGCCTATGCCCCAGACCATAACGCCGATTCCCATAGGCAGCAGGAAGCCCGCGCCGAGCGCCCAGATCGCGGTGCCGACGAACATCGCGAGCAGGAATATCAATGCCGTGCTGAACGTACCGAGCCAGGTCACGATACGCGACGCCGCGACATTGCCGAGAAATCCCATCACGCCCATGGCGCCAAAGAACAACCCAATCTCCTGGGTACCGCCGCCACCGAGTTTCACGATCAGCGGACCGAGGTAGGGAAACAGCAGAAACTGTCCCGATGTCCACAGCACCGTGATGAGCAGCAGCAACAGGATCAGCGGGCTTTGCCCGATCATGACCCAGCTGCGCAGCGACAACGGCGTGCCGCGCAGGCCGGACGGCACGGCGTAAAGCAGAAGCGCAAGCACAACAACGGTCATGGCACTCAGCGTCGCGAAGGTTTCGCGCCAGCCGACATGCGCGGCGATGAACGTCACCAGCGGCAGACCGAGCGCGACCGCGAGCGACCAGCCGAGAAACACGAAGGAAATCGCGCTGGCGCGGTCCTTCTCCTCGACCATCATCGTGATGGTGCTGGCGGCAACCGGCGTGAACATGCAGCTCAGCATCAGCATCACGATGCGAATGACGAGCAGGCTCGCGTAATCAGGCGCCAGCGCATTGGCCGCCTGCCCCAGCGCGATCACGGCCAGCGCAAACGCCAGCAACTTGCGCCGGTCGAACGTGCTGGTCGCCCACACCATCAGCGGCGAGCCGATACACAGCACGACCGCGCCGAAGGTAATCAGCAGACCGGCATCGCGAATGGTAACGCCAAGCCCGTTCGCAAGATCGCCCAGCATGCCCGCAAGGCCCATGATCGACAGGCCGGTGACAAAGTTGCCGAACATCAGCGTGAACGCCGTCAGCCGTGCGCTCACGGGCTTATCCGCTTGAGAATTCATGAAAAACAATCCGAAGGAATCGCGAAAGCGATCCCGCGCCAAGGAAATCAGGAAGGTATCCGCGGCGGAAGCATCAAAGCAGGCATTGGCGCCATCGCGAAAAACGCGAGGCCCCGCTCTTGAAAAACAACGGCGCGATCAGGGTGACGATTGTGACGTCAGCTCAGGAAGCTTTTGCCGTGGCCGGCGCCTGCTTTTCGGCGAACAGGACGCCGCCCTGCGCCTTGTTGATCTTCGACGTCTCAACCAGCGTGATCGTCACCGCATCGGTCGGCACGCCAAAGTTCTTCACGACGGCAGCCGTGATGTCCTTCATCAGGCCGCGTTTCTGATCGACCGAGCGGCCTTCGAGCGCATAGACAACAACCTCGGGCATCGTTCACTCCCACTTCCTGCTTGTTGCGCAAACCCGCGTATTTTTTAACCCGCCGTTACGCCGGGTAATCGTCTTCGTCGTGCATGCCGGGCCGCCACGACCCCAGCACCATCAGGATCAGGAAGCCGCCCATCAGCGACAGGTTCTTGAGCGCCATGACCTGGTTCAGGCCGCGCGCAGCGTCCGTCATGTTCCAGAAGTCATGCATGAAGAAGGTAATCACGCCGACGAACACCAGCATCACCAGCGCCGCGAAGCGCGTCAGGATGTTGAAGATGATCAGCAGCGGAAACAGGATTTCGATCACGCCGACGGCGATGGCCAGCAGTTGATAGGCCGTCATGCCGGTCGCGCCCTCGGCGCTGGCAACTACGGTCGCCAAGGCTGCGGGGATGACGAACTTGCTCTGGATCATCGCCGCGGTGGCGGAAATACCCATCAGCTTGGTGACGCCGGAGAAAATGAAGATCGCAACAAAGGCAATCCGGCCGATCAGAAACAGAATGCTCATTACGCTGCCCTTTCAACTCACACCCGGCGGTGCTGATCGCCCGCTCTGTTGGCGCGACTATAACGCCAGCCGCGAAGTTTTGCCTAGAGACAGCGCGCGCAATCAGGGCTTCGGGATTTGCACCAGTTCGGCAACCTGCGCCGGC
This sequence comes from Hyphomicrobiaceae bacterium, assembly GCA_947472885.1. Lineage (GTDB taxonomy): Bacteria > Pseudomonadota > Alphaproteobacteria > Rhizobiales > Xanthobacteraceae > CANJBX01. The sequence continues at coordinate 48,357 of CANJBX010000004.1, read as the reverse complement.
GTCAAAGGAGCGCTGAGAAACTTGAGTTTCACAGCATCGGTCACAATGTTGTCCATTTCCATGATGCGGTCGGGCGCCATGGTTTCCATCGGAATGAAGTCGCGGATGGTGCGCACCACCGAGTCAGGCAGTCCGGAGAATTCGCCGAAATGCTTGAGCGCGGCAGGGTCGGCATACATCCAGGCCACGGTTTCACGATAGGCCTGCATGAACCGCTGCAGCACAGCGGGTTTCGCGACCAACGGCAGGCCCGCCACATTGACCCGCGCGGTGCGGCCGCGCAGCGCGGCAACGTCGGCGCCGCGCGCCACGATACGGATCCTGCCGGCCTCGACGAGATCGAGACCGAATGGCGCTGCCGCCCAGCCGACGTCGATCTGTCCTGACATCAGCTGCGGCAAGGTCGCGGTGAGGCCGCCGACAGCCGTGGGCGTCGCCTTGATGTCATCCTGCCGCAACAGTTCCAGCAGACCGGCATGGCTTGACGAGCCAGACTGCGAATAGCCGACGGTCTTGCCGTTGAAGTCGGCCGCCTTGCGGATGGGCGATTCCGGTTTGACATACCAGTAGAGATCGGGCGAACCGATCATCTCGCTGCCGACAATGCGGACGGGGCCGCCCTTGGCGTAGATCCCGATCGCCGCCGACACGCCCGCAGCCATCGCCATATCGATGCTGCCGGAAATTACCGCCTGGATCGATTCCGGCCCGCCCTGCGTGTAGAGGATATCGAGCGTCAGCCCGTGCTTCTTGAATATCCCGCTGCGCTGGCCGAGTTCGGAGACCGCCGTGTCCCAGGCGCCGCGCTGCGGCACCGCGAGCTTGAGCGTATCCTGCGCGTTCGCAGCCGCCCCCCCGACGCCGATGGCCGATAACAGCGCAAACAGTCCGAGCGTTACTTTTCGCATGGCGTTTCCCCGTCCCACATTTGGCATTTTGTTGACGGGATTAGACCGGCTGATGGCCCGTCTGTCCATGCAGGTTCCCCATCGACATACCGCAACGTATCGACGCTGCTGGGATTATAACTTTGCGCACGGGCTCCCCAGGGCCTTTTAACTGGCGCGGGAACCCGGTTTGCAGTATTTTAGGGATGGATTCCCCGCCTTGCGGCCACCCTGCCGCATTGATCTTTGGACGCAAACCATTGATATCAGGGGACTTCCAGCATCTGGTTTGATTCTAACGCTCGTCTTTTGAAGTGGAGATCTTCATGCGCGTCGTAATCGCCTGCGTCGCCGTTATCGTATCGGTTTTTGCCGCCCTCGGTCTGGCGCAGTCGCAGAACGTATTTTCGTTCATGGGACACTCCGCCACGGCATCGATATCTGCGCCTGCAGCGCCCCAGGTGGTTGCTGCCAAGAGCAATGCTGACGAAAAGGTCGTCGCAACGCTCAACAGCGCCGTTGTCGTTGCCAGTACGCCGGAAGCTGCCGCACCCAGGACGTCGGCGGCGTTACCAGCCGCGCCTGTCACCGCTGCGCCTGTTCCGGCAGCCGCCGCAGCGCAACCGGCCGCCGCCAGCCAGCCGGCACCGATGGTTGTTGCCCAGGCCCCGGCCCAGCCGCGCCCTGCTCTGGTAGCGCCCGCAGCAGCGGTCTGCCCCGGCAACCCGAACGCGCTTGGCGTTTCGCGTATCGTCGAGATCGACACCACGGGCGGTCCCGGCTTCGGCTTCGAACACTTCAAGCAACTCGACTTCCTGCAGCCCGGCGAAGTCGTGCTGACCTTCGACGACGGCCCGTGGCTCAACCACACCCAGGCCGTCCTTGCGCAGCTTGCGCGCCATTGCACCAAGGCGATCTTCTTCCCGATCGGCAAGCACGCGACCTACTATCACGAGATCCTCAAGGAAGTCGCCGCCGCCGGTCACACCGTCGGTTCGCATACCTGGTCGCATCAGGACCTCTCGAAAAAGACCTTCGAGGAAGGCAAGCAGGAAATCGAACTCGCCATCGCCGCCGTGCGTCAGGCCGTCGGCGATCAGGCGCGGCCGTTCTTCCGCTTCCCGGCGCTGCGCCATCCGCCGGAGCTTGTGACCTATCTCGGCCAGCGCAATGTCGCGATCTGGTCGACCGATATCGACTCGTTCGACTTCAAGATCCACAAGCCCGAGAAAATCATTTCCGGCGTGATGGACAAGCTCAAGAAGCACGGCAAGGGCATCGTGCTGATGCACGACTTCCAGAAGGGCACCGCGGAAGCGATCGGTCCGATGCTCGACCAGATGAAGGCCGCCGGATACAAGATCGTTCAGGTCCGGGCCAAGGGCACGATTACCTCCCTGCCCGAATACGACGCCATGCTGGTCAAGGAAAACAAACTGCCGACGGTTTCCAACCGTCCGGTCAGCGACGTCGTCAAGACGATTAGCCAATAACCGGATAAACCCGGCACTCCATGAAAACGCCGGCACGCAAGTGTCGGCGTTTTTTTATGGGCCACCGCCAAAGTTGACGTGGCAGAGCGGCCTTGGCGATAATTGGCCTATGACGTTCGACCACAAACGCCTGATCGAGATCGCCAAAAACCCGTCCGCCGCGCTCGACTATGAAATCGCGCAGGACATGGCCTCTGCGCTCGGCCGCCTCGGCCGCACATTGGAAGCCGCGCTGAAGGCGATTGAGGACTTCGACGCGGCGAACAGCGTACCTGGCGCTGAGCCTTCGTCGCCGGCCGCGCGCCGCAAGCTGGTCGCCACCGCCGGCAATGCGCTGTGGGAATTTATCGTCCAGCGCGAAGCCTGCGGGCTGAAGGATGCGCGTCAGGTCATGCGCGACTATCGCGTGCCCGCCGACGTGCAGAACCGCACGGGTGTCGTGGTGCCTGAACCCATGCGCATGAAAAGACCCCGGCCATGACGGCCGGGGTCTGAAATTTCAAACCCGGTAGACTTAGCAGTAGCGCCGCGAAACCTGGGTGTAACCGCCCTGGACCCTGCGATAGCAGCCGCCCTGGTACCAGTAATAACCGCGGCGGCGCTCTGCTTCATTGCCGATCGCCGCGCCCGCAACGCCGCCGATCACGGCACCGACCAGCGCGCCCTCAGCCCGTCCGGTCGCAGCCCCGCCGATGACACCACCGAGTACGCCGCCAACAATCGCACCGCCCACAGCGCCATTCTGCGCCGCTGCCGGCTGGATGGTCGCCGTCTGCAGGGTTGCCACAACCGCCAAGAACGCTGTCGCCGCCAAAATGCGCTTCATGTCGTATCCCCTATCCGAGTGATTGCCGCGCCAGGTCATTTTAGGAAATAACCGGCCCAATTTCAAACCCGGAAAGCCGGGTTATCAGGCGCTCATGGCGCGCAGGATACCCGCCTGCAATTGCGAGGGCTGTACCGCGGCGGCTTCCTGCTGTGGCGTAATGGCATCGACCAGCTGGAGAAATGCCTGGGCTGGCAGCGCGGGCGCAAATACGAAGCCCTGCGCCATCCGGATGCCGCGGCGGCGCAGCTCCGTCACCTGCTCGAACCGCTCGACGCCTTCGGCCACAATATCCATGCCGAGCTTGCGGGCAAGATCGACCAGCGTACCGATGATCGTGGCCGAGTTGCGGTCATCGTCCATGGAGTCGACGAACATCTTGTCGATCTTGATGATATCGACGCCGAGCTTGAGGATCGACGACAGGCCGCTGTGGCCGGTGCCGACGTCATCCAGTCCAACCTTGCAGCCCAGCACCTGCAGCGACGCAATGACCTGACGCGTCTTGCTGAAGCTCTTGGGCTCTTGCCGTTCGGTGAGTTCAAGCACGATCTGCGAGAACTTGAGCGGGCTCTTTGCAAAGATCGAGCGGATCTCGCCAACAGTCGCTTCGTCCTCGAATTGCTCCGCCGTCAGGTTGAAACTCACCCGCAGGTGCGGGCGGCACGCATAGGACGGGCCGATGTCGATACAGCTCTGGCGCATCAGGTGATGCGTGAGGTCGCGGATCAAACCGTTCTGTTCCATCACGTGAATGAATGAACCCGGCATGACGATCTTGCCATCCGGCTTGCGCCAGCGCACCAACACTTCCGCACCGATCAGCTTGCCAGTCACGATGTCGATGATCGGCTGGTAGAACGGCACGAACTCGCCGCGCGAAAGCGCGACGGCAAATTCGGTGGAGGGATCCCCGCGCTGCGACTTGCGCATGAGGAACGCCATGAAGCCGAGAATGAAGATGCCGAATATGGTGCTGGAGACAAACCCGACCGTGCGGACCTCGGAATTCTTGCTTGCCATCTGCGAGCGCGTATTCGATACGCTGACGCGCAGGCCGAAGCCTTCGGATTCCGCCATCGTCGAGAACAAATCGTCCGGCCGCGCTTCGGCAATCACCTTGCCGTTGACGTTGGCGATTGCCGCGCCGTCAGGCCCCGTGACGCGCACATTCGAGTTGCCGGCGGCGACATTCGCCGCAATCGGAACGAACATGTCTGCAGCCACCAGCCCGGCAACGCTGCCGCCTTCGGTGAGCCGGCGGCGCAGCCGCACCATGTTCTGGTTCACATCCGGCAGATGCAGGACATCGAGCATGATATTCGGGAGCTTGGTCTGATAAGCCGAGCCGACCATCTGGGGTGGCGCGAGCTGCAGGCCGGTGTCGTTGCAGGACTGCTTGCCGTCCGTGCCGATGATGCTGAGTTCTTTGATCGCCGATGTGACGAACGCCGTCTTGCGCAACGCCTCGATATGTTCGGGCGAACAGGTTGTGATGCCACGCGCGGCGAGATCGTTGAGCGCTGCGGCAACGCGCGTCAACCGCCCGTTGATCATCGTCATCGTGCGATCCGCATTCAACTGCGTTTCGAAGCGGACTTTTTGCTCGATATTGCCGTCGAGCCAAAGGCTGAACGCAGCCAGCGGCAATCCCGCAAGCAGGATGCCGGCCGCAATCGGCAGATACTTTTTGACTGGGGTACGCAAAACGCCTCGCCGACACCTAATACCGGCAGGATCGGCGGTTTGCTTTAATACGCGCTTAAGTGTGCCGGACACCCGCCTTCGCGGACCGTCAGCGCCCGCCGCGAAGACGCTTTATAGTTAATCAATCCCTAGCGGATCAGCCCCGCCCCTGCGCTTCAACTACCGCGACCGCGGTCATGTTGACGACGCCGCGCGCCGTCACCGTCGGGGTCAGGATGTGCGCCGGCTTTGCCGCGCCGATCAGGATGGGGCCGACCGGCAAGGCATCGGCGATCAGCTTCGACGCGATGTTGGCCGCATCCAGGTTGGGCATGATCAGCACATTGGCCTGGCCGCTCAGGCGCGAATGCGGAAACACCTTCTCGCGCAGCACCGCATCGAGCGCGCTATCGCCGTGCATTTCGCCATCGACTTCAAGTTCGGGATGCTTCGCCGCCAGGATAGCGTTGGCTTCGCGCATCTTGCGGGCGGAATCCGTATCATGGCTGCCGAAATCGGAATGCGACACCAGCGCGATCTTCGGCTCAAGGCCGAAGCGCCGCACATGCTCCGCCGCCAGCACCGTCATTTCGGCGATCTCGATTGCCGTGGGTTCAGGGCGAACCTCGGTGTCCGCAATGAAGAATGCGCCGCGTGCGGTGATGATGAGCGACAGCGCCGCAAACTCGGTGATGCCCGGCGCATAGCCGACCACATCGCGGATGTGGCGAAGATGACTGAGAAACCGGCCTTCAACGCCGCAGATCATCGCATCCGCTTCGCCGCGGCGAAGCATCAGGCTTCCGATCACGGTCGCGTTGGTGCGCAGCAACGTGCGTGCGGCTTCCGGCGTGATGCCCTTGCGGCCTGCGATGCTGATGTATTCCTGCACATAGACGCGATAGCGCGGATCGTCCTCGGGATTGACCAGATCGAACTCGCGGCCGGGCTTGATCGCCAGGCCGAAACGCGCGAGACGCGCTTCGACCACGGACGGACGGCCAATCAGGATCGGCCGCGCCAGACCTTCCTCGACGATGACCTGCGTGGCGCGCAGGATGCGCTCGTCTTCGCCCTCGGCATACACCACACGCTTCGGCGCAGTCTTTGCTTGTGCGAACACCGGCTTCATGATGAAGCCCGAGCGGAACACAAAGCCGTTGAGGCGCTCGATATACTGGTCGAAGTCCGCAATCGGCCGCGTGGCAACGCCGGAATCCATGGCCGCGCGCGCAACCGCGGGCGCGATGCGCAGGATCAGACGCGGATCGAACGGATTGGGAATGAGCGAGCCGCCGCCGAAGTTGCGCACTTCGCCACCGGCAGCGCGCGCCACCACGTCGGACGGCGCTTCACGCGCCAGCGCCGCAATCGCCTTGATCGCCGCGCGCTTCATTTCCTCGTTGATCGTCGTGGCGCCGACATCGAGCGCGCCGCGGAAGATAAACGGGAAACACAGGACGTTGTTGACCTGGTTTGGATAGTCGGAACGTCCGGTGCAGATCATCGCATCGGGACGGACCGCAAGCGCCTCCTCCGGCGTAATTTCGGGCGTCGGGTTCGCCAGCGCCATGATGAGCGGCTTTGCCGCCATGCGCTTTGCCATGTCGGGCTTGAGAACGCCCGGCGCGGAAACGCCGAGGAACACGTCGGCATTATCGATCACCTCGCCCAACGTGCGCTTGTCCGTAACCTGCGCGTAGACGCCCTTCCACTGGTCCATCAGTTTCTGGCGGCCCTGATAGACGACGCCCTCAAGATCCGTGACCCAGATGTTTTCGCGTTTGACGCCGAGTGCGACGAGCTGGTTCAGGCAGGCAATTGCCGCCGCGCCCGCGCCCGACGTCACCAGCTTGATCTTGTCCATCGGCTTGCCGGCGATATGCATCGCATTCTCGACCGCCGCCGCAACGATGATCGCCGTACCGTGCTGATCGTCGTGAAAGACCGGGATCTTCATGCGGTCGCGCAGCGCGGCTTCGACGATGAAACACTCCGGCGCCTTGATGTCCTCAAGATTGATGCCGCCGAACGTCGGCTCCAGCGCAGCAATGACTTCAATCAGTTTTTCAGGGTCGTCCGCAGCGATCTCGATATCGAACACGTCGATGCCGGCGAACTTCTTGAACAGGACCGCCTTGCCTTCCATCACCGGCTTGCTGGCGAGCGGGCCGATGGCGCCGAGGCCGAGTACGGCGCTGCCGTTCGTGATGACGGCGACAAGGTTGGCGCGTGCGGTCAGTTCCGCGGCTTGCGCGGGGTCTGCGACAATCGCCTCGCAGGCGGCGGCGACACCCGGCGAATAGGCAAGCGCGAGATCGCGCTGGTTGCCGAGCGGCTTGGTGGCGACGACTTCGAGTTTTCCGGGACGCGGAAGACGATGATAGATCAACGCGCCAGAGCGCAGATCATCGGACAAATTGGACGCCACTATTTCCTCCGCGACACGGCTGCGGGAATCGCATCCCGCAATCTAGCTCAGAGCATAGCGGTGTTGCGCGTGTATGACGCGCCTTTTAAACGCCTCGGGCCTTCTCAAAACGAAGGTCGAGGCCATACCGCTCGACAAATCGCCATCCGAACGTCGCCATCAGTTCCGTGATGACGCCGGCAACCTGATCGCCATGGGCCTTGATCTGGGCAAAACCGCCGTTATGGATGAAAAGTTGGGCAGCCCCCATCAGGACTTCGAGTTCGTAGCCCTCGACGTCGATTTTCACGGCGATATTGGTGCCATCGACGCGCAGAACATCGTCCAGCGCGACAATCGGAATGCTGTAGGCGCCCTCGCCCGAAGCATCATTGGCCGCAGGCTCAATCCGGGAAACACCGCGATTGGCCGCACCGGCCGGCAGCAAGGTATTGGTCCCGGCCTTGGCGGCAGCGCCGGCCTCATGAAGCTCGACCTTGTCGGCCAGTTTGTTGAGATCGATGTTGGCGCGCAGCCGGGCGAAATTCGCATGATCCGGCTCGAAGGCGACAATGCGCGGCACCGCCTTGTGGCGGCCCAGCACGCAGGAATACAGCCCGAGGTTCGCGCCGACATCGACGAACACCTCCGGCGTGAAGCGCGCGCAGGCGTCGAGCATCAGCGTGAGTTCACGCCACTCGAAACGGTTGAGCGCAATCTCGTAGCCGACCTCGTCATCCAGATTGACGATGAAGTCGGTTCCGAAATAGCGGCAGCGGGTCACGTTCTTGCTGCCCGGCTGGCGCTTTCGTCCATACCAGCGTTTGCGCAGCGACGTGCCGAACTTGTCGGTGAACGGACGTTTGTGCGACAGCAAGGATGATCGGTGTTCGGACATGATCGAAAGGGGCATGGTCACGGGATATACTCACCGGGTTCTACGCGGGATGTTTCAGCCACGCAATTTATATGCAGACCCGCGCCCGCCTCCATGCACAGCGACGAAACTGGCGCTATAATTGGTCCCGATGGTTATCCGGCATGGTTAGCCCGAATGGTTAGTATGCCGCGCCCGCCGCCTTGAAATGCCAACCCAGAAAACTGGAAACGTCCATGACCTCCCGCACCCCTTCCCGCTGGTTCCCGCGCGGCTGCATGTGTTGCGGCAATACCTCCATTGGCCAGCAGGACGGCATTGCCGGGCTGTTCGCCGACAGCGGATTTGCGGCGTCTGGCGGCGGCAGCAGCGCAGGCCGCATCGACATGCACCATCACGTCGCGCCGCCGAAGTGGCTCGACGACGTGATCGGCCGTGACATGCTGCAACCCAACACCCGGAACTGGAATGTCGGGCAATCGGTCGAGGAGATGGACAGGAACGGCGTTGCCGCCGCCGCCGTTTCGATCACCAACCCCGGCCTCTGGTTCGGCGACGTGGCGCAAACCCGCAGGCTCGCGCGCGACAGCAACGACTTCATGGCCGAGATCGTGCGCGACCGCCCGCATCGCTTTGCGTTCTTCGCCGCGATGCCGCTGCCCGATGTCGATGGCACGCTCGCCGAAATCGCCTATGCACTGGACACGCTGAAGGCCGATGGTATCGGCCTGTTCACCAGCTATCGCGATGTCTGGCTCGGCAACGCTGCATTCGAGCCGGTGATGGCAGAACTCAACCGTCGCAAGGCCAGGGTCTTCGTTCATCCGACGGCAGCGCCCTGCCACATGAATCTCATTCCCGACGTGCAACCCGGCGTCATCGAATACGGCACCGACACGACGCGCGCGATCCTCGGACTTCTGAGCAGCGGCCAGGCCGTGCGTTTTCCCGACATCAAGTGGATATGGTCCCACGCCGGCGGCAGCGCGCCGTTCTTCGCCGGGCGTATCGAGGCTTCGGTGCCGCGCTGGAAGGATCACAAGACGCGCCTCCCCAACGGCGCGATCCACGAGATGAAGCGCTTTTTCTACGATGTCGCCGGAGCCTCCAACCGCGGTGCGCTGGTATCGCTGATGGAACTGATCGCGATATCGCAGGTCCTGTTCGGCACGGACTATCCGGCGCAGAAAAGCGCCGACGCCATCGCCGGGCTGGTTGCCATGAAGTTTTCGGACGCGGAGCTAAATGCGGTCAATCGCGACAATGCGCTGAAGCTGTTGCCGCGGCTTGTCAGCTGATTTCAAAAAAGGCGACTACTCCGGCATCTTGCCTTTGAACAGCCGCTCGGCATTGCCGTGCGCAATGCGGCGCGCCTGATCTTCCGGCAGATTGGCGAGCCATGCGCGGTAGCCGCCGATGATCTGGTCGTAGCTCGCCCAGCGTTCCGGGATCCAGGTATCGGAACCCAGCACGAAACGGTCGCTGTGCTTACCGAACAATTCCCGCCATTCCGGCGCGAGCTTGCCCGCGCCGTCGGCAATGCCGCCGCGATAGGACAGTTCGGCGATCAACGCTGGATATTTTTCCAGCAGTTCGCGCACGCGCGGTACCGGCGTCGAGAAGCCGGTATGCGCCCAGATGATCTTCGCCTTGGGATTGTGCTGGAACAGGATCAGCAGCGCGGGCTCGTCGCAATGCGCCAGGATGAACAGGTCATGCGTCACCGCAAAATCGACCGTTTTCTTGACCAGCGCCGCAGCGGCAGCCTGCCCATGAATATGAAACTCGCCGACACCGACGTAATAGCCGCGCTTGTATTCCGCCTCGATCAGATCGTAGATCGTCGGATCGGTTGACCAGTTCTGCACGTCGGCGCGGGTGCGATAGGGCCGGATGAACGGCACCACCCACAGGTTCGGCGACTTTGCCTCGACCAGTTCGTGCGTGCCCTTGTTGGGGCGGCTGTTGGCGACAATGCCGGTGACGTTGTTGCGGCGGAACGTCTCCAGCACCTTGTCCAGCGCAAAGGTCGGATTGGGTTCGTGATTGTAATGGAGATGCGCGTCAAAGATTTTCAGCGGCGCTTGCGCTGCTGCAACCGGGGCAAACAGCGCCGCCGCCACAAACGCCAAACCGAACCACGTCACGCCGCGTGTGTTCATCCCCAAGCCCCTCGCCCAATCCTTTAGCCTTTTATCCAAGGTAGCGGATCGGCGGGCCAGCGCCGAGTGCCAGGTGCCGCGAAACGCGCAACAGGGCCGCGCGTTTTGGGCGGAGCGCTACGGCTTGACCGGCAGGTTGACCCGCAGGTTGAGTTCCTTCAGCTGCTTCGGCGTCGCCTCGGAAGGCGCGCCCATCAGCAGGTCTTCGGCGCGCTGGTTCATCGGGAACAGCACAACTTCGCGCAGGTTTTCCTCGCCGCACAACAGCATGACGATGCGGTCCACACCCGGCGCAATGCCGCCGTGGGGCGGCGCGCCCAGCGACAGCGCGCGCAACATGCCGCCGAACTTCGCCTCCAGCACGCTCTCGTCATAACCTGCGATGGCAAACGCCTTCTTCATCACGTCGGGGCGATGGTTGCGGATCGCACCGGAGGACAATTCGACGCCGTTGCAGACAATGTCGTACTGGAATGCGTTGATCGCCAGCAGCTTGTCGTTGTCCTTGGGATCGAGCGCCAGAAATTCATCGACGCCCATGTTCGGCATCGAGAACGGGTTGTGCGAGAAGTCGATTTTCTTTTCCTCGTCGCTCCACTCGTACATCGGGAAATCGACGATCCAGCACAGCTCGAACTTGCCGGGGTCGATCAGGTTCAGTTCCTGGCCGACCTTGGTGCGCGCGGGACCGGCAAACTTCACAAAGTCTTTTGGCTTACCCGCAACAAAGAACACCGCATCGCCAATTTCTAAGTTCAAAGCCAATCGAATTTTTTCAGTGATTTCCGCTCCGAGATTTTTTGCAACAGGACCGCTGCCTTCGGCAATTTCGTGCGCACCAAATTCGACACTATTGCTACCAACAGACGGAAGAACTGGCTCTGTCGTCTCTCCGGTGGCTCCGCTTGCACGATAGAATATGTAAGCAAGGCCCGGCTGGCCCTCGCCCTGCGCCCACGAGTTCATGCGGTCGCAGAATGCGCGGTTGCCGCCCTTTAGCGCAGGGATCGCCCACACCGCCGTGTCGGCGCCCTCAAGAATGCGCGCGAAAATCTTGAACCCCGAACCGCGGAAATGCTCCGACACGTCCTGCATCTCGATCGGGTTGCGCAGGTCCGGCTTGTCGGTGCCGTACTTGCGCATGGAGTCGGCGTACCTGATGCGCGGGAATGTCTGGGTGACGCTCTTGCCGTTGGCGAATTCCTCGAACACGCCATGCAGCACCGGCTCGACGGCATTGAACACGTCTTCCTGGGTGACAAAGCTCATCTCGATATCGAGCTGATAGAACTCCCCGGGCGAGCGATCCGCACGCGCGTCCTCGTCACGGAAACACGGCGCGATCTGGAAATAGCGGTCGAAGCCCGAAATCATGATGAGCTGTTTGAACTGCTGCGGCGCCTGCGGCAGCGCATAGAACTTGCCGGGATGCACGCGCGACGGCACCAGATAGTCGCGCGCGCCTTCCGGCGACGATGCGGTGAGGATCGGCGTCTGGAATTCAAAGAATCCCTGTGCCTTCATGCGCGAGCGCAGGCTATCGATGATCTGGCCGCGCTTGACGATATTGTTGTGCAGCCGCTCGCGGCGCAGATCGAGAAAGCGGTACTTCAGCCGCGTCTCTTCCGGGTATTCCTGATCGCCGAACACCGGCAGCGGCAGGTCGCCCGCAGCGCCCAGAATTTCGACTTCGGAAATGAAAATCTCGACCTTGCCGGTCGGCAGGTCCGCGTTGTCGGTACCCTCGGGGCGGCGGCGTACCGCGCCGTCAATGCGCACGACGTATTCGGCGCGCAGCGTCTCGACCACCTTGAAGGCCGGCGAGTCCGGATCGACCACACATTGCACCATGCCGTAGTGGTCGCGCAGGTCGATGAACAGCAGGCCGCCGTGGTCGCGGATGCGGTGGCACCAGCCGGAGACGCGGACGGTCTGGCCGATGTCGCTGTCGCGGAGCGCGCCACAGGTATGAGAGCGGTAGCGGTGCATGATAATGGGTCTGATTCTATCGGTCTTTGTGTTTGAAAATGCGCGCGAAAAGCGCATGCAGGGCCAGCTTTGTCAAGGACATGTACCCTGCTACAAGCCTCGACACAGGTACCCCAATCTGCACACTTTGGCCTCAAACAATTGCTCGGATTCGCCATGGAGACCATGACAGCTGCCGAGGCGACCGTTGCCTCGCTGATCGCCCACGGCGTCGATACCATGTATGCCCTGCCGGGCATCCACAACGACCAGCTCTTTAACGCGCTGTTCGGGGCCTCGGACCGCATCCGGACGGTCCACAGCCGCCACGAACAAGGCGCGGCCTATATGGCGCTCGGCGCAGCACTGGCCACCAACAGGCCCCAGCCCTATGCGGTGGTGCCCGGCCCCGGCCTCCTCAACACCAGTGCCGCGCTCCTGACCGCCTATTCCATGAATGCCCCGGTTCTGGCGCTGATCGGCCAGATCCCCGAGGAGGCCATCGGCAAGGGCATCGGCCATTTGCACGAAATCCGCGACCAGGCCGGCATCATCTCGCGGCTGGTGGACTTCTCGGCCCGCATCCGCACCCCGGAGGTGGCCTCCCGTCATGTCGCCGAAGCGATGCGCGCGCTCTACAGCGGACGGCCCGGCCCGGCGGCGCTTGAATGCGCCATCGACATGTGGGGCCGCAAGGCGCCGATGACGCTGCAGGCGCCGTTACCGATCCCTGCCACGCTGATCGACGAAGACGCCATTCTGGCTGCTGCGAAGAAACTCGGCGCCGCCAAGCAACCCATGATCCTTTGCGGCGGCGGCGCGCAGGATTGCTCCGCTGAAGTCACCGAACTCAGCGCCATGCTGCAAGCGCCCGTCCTCGCCTACCGGCGCGGGCGTGGCGTATTGGATGGCCGCAGTCCGTTCGCCGTCACGCTGCCGCTCGGCCATGAACTCTGGCGCGAGACCGACGCCGCCCTGTGCGTCGGCACCCACATGTCGATCCAGCATCTGCAATGGGGCGTCGATGACGATCTCGCAGTCATTCGTGTCGATGCCGATGCCAGCGAGCCTGCGCGCCTGCGTGCGCCTGCGGTGTCGCTCGTCGGCGATGCGAAACCGATCCTGCGGCGGCTGATCGACGTCCTCGGCAAGCACAACCGCAAGCGCGCGCCGCGCAAGGACGATATGGAAACGCGGCAGGCCAGGTGGTCCCGCACGTTCGAGAAGATCGCGCCACAGCGCAGATTTCTGGAAGCGATCCGCGACGAACTGCCGGAAGACGGCATCTTCGTCGATGAAGTCACCCAGATGGGCTTTGCGGCGCGCATGGTCATGCCGTTCTACAAACCGCGCACGTTCCTCTCGCCCGGCTATCAGGACAACCTCGGCTGGGGCTTTGCGACCGCGCTTGGCGCGGCGGATGCACGGCGCGATGTGCCGGTCGTCGCCATCAGCGGCGATGGCGGCTTCCTGTTTACGGCGAACGAAATGGCGACCGCCGTGCGGCACCGCATTCCACTCACCGTCATCGTGTTCGCCGACAGCGCATTCGGCAACGTGCGCCGCATCCAGCAGGAAGATTACGGAAACCGCGTCATCGCGAGCGATCTTGCCAACCCCGACTTCGTGAAATTCGCCGACAGTTTCGGCGCAGCGGCGGAGCGCGCCCGCACCCCCGAAGAACTGCGCGCCGCCTTGCGGCGCTCCATTGCACGGCGCGACGGCCCCACGATGATCGAAGTGCCGGTCGGCCCGATGCCGTCGCCGTGGGAATTCATCTTCATGCCCAAGGTCCGCGGATAAATGAACTTTCGTCATACAGCGACAGATCACACGACAATTCCTGCCGATTCCGGTAAACACGGACCGATGGAACTGATTACGACCTCCGAGCAGCTTGCTGCCGCGTGCGCGCGTTTTGCCGCCCATCCGTTCGTGACGGTCGATACGGAATTCCTGCGCGAGACGACGTATTACCCGCTGCTTTGCGTCGCGCAGATCGCCAGCACGGATGAAGCGGTCGTTATCGACACGCTGGCGCCCGGCCTCGATCTCAAGCCATTCTTTGAACTGATGGCCAACGAGCGCGTGCTGAAAGTGTTTCACGCCGCACGGCAGGACATCGAAATCGTCTGGCACATGGCAGGGCTTATTCCGCATCCGGTGTTCGATACGCAGGTTGCAGCCATGGTACTCGGCTATGGCGACTCCATTTCCTACGATCAACTGGTGCAGCGCATCACCGGCGACCAGCTCGACAAGTCCAACCGCTTTACCGACTGGTCACGCCGTCCCCTCTCCGACGCGCAGATTTCCTATGCGGCCTCCGACGTTACCCACCTGCGCGATGTCTATCTCTCGCTCACCGACGGGCTGAAGGAACGCGGCCGCATCGATTGGGTCGGCGAGGAAATGAAGATCCTCACTTCTCCCGACACCTATCGCGCCGAGCCGGACAAGGCATGGCAGCGCCTCAAGACCCGCGTGCGCAAACCGAAAGACCTCGCCGTACTGATCGAAGTCGCGGCCTGGCGCGAGCGCGAAGCGCAGAACCGCGACGTGCCGCGTGGGCGTATCCTCAAGGATGACGCGCTGGGCGATATCGCAACACAGGCGCCGGCAACGCTGGAAAGGCTTGCCACGCTGCGCTCATTGCCCAAGGGCTTCGAACGCTCGCGCTGGGGACAGGACGTGGTCGACGCCGTCAACCGCGG
Source organism: Hyphomicrobiaceae bacterium (assembly GCA_947472885.1). Taxonomy (GTDB): domain Bacteria; phylum Pseudomonadota; class Alphaproteobacteria; order Rhizobiales; family Xanthobacteraceae; genus CANJBX01. Next base: position 33,334 of record CANJBX010000004.1, on the reverse strand, counting down.
CCTTGAGCGCGACCACAAGAGCCTGCCGCAGCTGGAGCGTCCGCGCCAGAACAGCAATGGCAGCGCCATCGTCGAATTGCTGAAGGTGCTGCTGCGCATGACCTCGGAACAGAACGGCGTCGCCGCCAAGGTGATCGCCACGGTGGATGACCTCGAAGCCATCGCCGCCGACGACCGCGCCGATGTTCCCGCCATGCACGGCTGGCGGCGCGAAATGTTCGGGGACAAGGCGCTCGACCTCAAGCACGGCAAGCTCGGTCTCGCGATTGATCGCGGCAGGGTCGTCGCCGCCGAACGCACCCAGCCGGAATGACTACATTCAGCTGGTGACGATCACCGGCTCGCGGCCGATCAGCCGCGCCAGCTGGCGCAGGCGCGCGAACAGGCGATCGCCGTTGGCGCTGGCATTGCGGCCCTTGAGCTTCAGCTTGAGCTTGCCGCGCTCGACAGACATCGGCGTATGCGGCAGCACGCCCGGCATTGCCGCCGATACGAGATAGGCAACCCGCATCGCCGCACCGAGGATACGGGCGTGATCCAGCATCCGTGCTGAAACGAGTTCGCGCACCTGCGGCGATAACTCGTCGTCGGCAAGACCGACGTGGCGGAAGAATACCGCAAGCGCGATATAGGCCCTGCCCGGATGATCGACTGCAACGAACGCCGCATTGGCGATAATGTTGAGCGATTGTTCGCCACGATAGTCCGGGTGCGCGCGCCAGCCGATGTCGCCGAGGAGACAGGCGGCGTGGCGCAGGCGGCGCTCGGCCAGCGTTTCGTGAATACCCGACGACGACATGAACCTGTCGGTCCAGGCGCAAAGCTCCTCGCCGTGCTTGGGCGAGCGCGAGCGCAGCACATTGAGTTCCTGCGCGGAGGCCAGCAGCGGGTCCTGCTTTTTCACGCTGTCGCGCAACAGCGAATAAAGCAGCCCCTCGCGCACACCGAGCGCGGAGATCACGATGTTCTTGGGCCTGGCGATGCGGACCAGATGTTCCAGCACCAGCGCGGCATAGGCGAGCAGCGGACGGCGCGCGTCGGCGACGACTTCGACCCGCAACAAGGTTTCGGCATCGACGCGGCGCACCAGACGCGCGAACTCGAGGGCCTCTTCAGCCGGAATGGAATACTCGTGCGTGACATGCAGCGGATAGCCGGTCTGCCACATGTGCAGCCGCGCCAGCGCGCGCCACGTCCCGCCGACGGCGTAGAAATTCCGCCCCCTGCCGCGCTTGAGCGCCGGCACTTGGGCAAGCTCCTCGCGCACGATGTCTTCCGCACGCTTGAGCGATTTCTTGGAGATGTCCTGCAACGCGAGGCCGCCGAGCGGCAGCGTCGCACCCGCGCCGATGCGCTGGCCCTTCACGTCGATCAGTTCGAGCGAACCACCGCCAAGATCGCCGACGATGCCATCGGGCTTGTAGGTGCTGGACACGATGCCCAGCGCCGACAGTTTCGCTTCACGGCGGCCGGAAAGAACTTCGATCCTGGTGCGGCAAATGCGCTCGGCCTTGCGAATGAATTCAGGGCCGTTCTCGGCATCGCGGCATGCCGCGGTTGCAATCGCCCACACCCGCCTGGCACCAATCGTGTCGCACAGGGTACGGAACCGCTTGAGCGCGGCGAGCGCAACTTCGATGGCGTCCGGCGCAAGCAATCCGGTGGACTGCACTTCGCGGCCAAGGCCGGCCAGTACCTTTTCGTTGAAAATCGGCGTCGGAGCGCGCGTCAGCCCTTCATAGGCAACCAGCCGCACCGAGTTGGAGCCGATGTCGATGACGGCAATCGGCGGGCCGTGATCGAGACGGCCCTGTGCTGCCCGGCGTTTGCGCGCCGGGGCTTTTGTCCTTTGGGACTTCGCAGCGCGGCTTTTTACAGGCCGGCGTCGCGGGCGTTTGGCAGGGCGTTTTCGTTCAGGCACGATCCATGCGGCGAGTTAGGCTGCGGGGTGGCGACTCCTTGAGGGATTTTCCGCGGCCTGACAAGCTCGGATTCGTCATAAAATATTTATGTGCATTAAAAGGTTCCTCGCCGGCTACCGCCGCAACGCGCTGCGTAGTGCCGTCGGGGAGAAATTCCCAGCTTTGCTCATTATCCTTGAAATTCGCCATCATGATCTGATCCAGCACCTGTTCGTGCACGGTCGGATTGGTGATCGGGCACAGCGCCTCGACACGGCGGTCCAGGTTGCGCGGCATCATGTCGGCGGAGGAAATATAAACCGCGGCCTTGGGATGCGGCAGGCCATGGCCATCGCCGAAGCAATAGATGCGGCCGTGTTCCAGAAAGCGCCCGACAATCGACTTGGCGCGAATATTCTCCGACAGGCCGGGCACACCCGGACGCAGGCAGCAGATACCACGCACGACCAGATCGACTTTCACGCCGGCCTGCGACGCCAGATACAGCAGATCGATGATTTCGGGATCGACCAGCGAATTCATCTTCATCCAGATGACGGCGGGACGGCCCGCCTTCGCATGCGCGATCTCACCCTCGATGTGCGAGATGATGCGTTTCTTCAGGCTGATCGGCGACACCGACATCTGATCGAGTTCGGCGGGCTCGGCATAGCCGGTGATGTAATTGAAGATGCGCGCGACGTCGCGGCCGATCACCGGATCGGCCGTGAAGAACGACAGGTCGGTGTAGATACGCGCAGTAAACGGATGATAATTGCCGGTGCCGACGTGGCAGTACGACGTCAGGCTGCCGCCCTCGCGCCGCACCACCATCGACAGCTTGGAATGCGTCTTGAGTTCAATGAAGCCGTAGACCACCTGCACGCCGGCGCGTTCAAGATCGCGTGCCCAGCGGATGTTGGCTTCTTCGTCGAAACGGGCTTTCAGTTCGACCAGCGCCGTCACCGACTTGCCGGCTTCGGCGGCGGCGGCGAGTTCGCGCACAATCGGGCTGTTGGACGAGGTGCGGTAGAGCGTCTGCTTGATCGCGACGACATCCGGATCGCGCGCCGCCTGTGCCAGGAACTGCACCACCACGTCGAACGATTCATACGGGTGATGAACGATCAGGTCCTTCTGGCGGATCGCGGCGAAGCAGTCGCCGGCATGATCGCGGATACGCTCCGGGAAGCGCGGATTGTACGGCACGAATTCGAGATCGGGCCGGTCGACCTTGAGCACCTGCGACACTTCGTTGAGCGCCAGCATACCGTCGATCACAAACACTTCGTCGTCGGCAACGGGAAGCGCACGCTGCACGAAGCGGCGCAGCTCGGCCGGCATCGAGGATTCCACCTCAAGCCGGATGGCCGAACCGCGGCGGCGGCGCTTGAGTACGCGCTCGAACTCCATCACGAGGTCTTCGGCTTCTTCCTCGATTTCGATATCGCTGTCGCGCACGATGCGGAACGCACCCTGCCCGTTCACCTTGTAGCCGGGGAACAGTTTGGGAATGAACAGGCCGACGGCCTGTTCGAGCGTGATGAGGCGCGCGCGGCCATCGGCAGCGGGCAGATGGATCAGCCGTTCGATTTTTTGCGGCACGCGGATCAGCGCATTCATCGCCTTGCCGTCGGTTGAGCGCGCAAGCTGCAGCGCAATCGAGAAGCCGAGGTTCGGAATGAACGGAAACGGATGCGCCGGATCGATGGCAAGCGGCGTCAGCACCGGAAAGATATGGCCAAGGAAATAATCCTCAAGCCAGGCGCGGTCGGATTTCTTCAGCGAATTGCCTTCAACCAGCACTATGGATTCGCTGGCAAGATCCTCGCGCAATTCCTTCCAGCGCTGCTGCTGGTCACTGGCGAGTTTGGCAACCTCCTCAGTGATCCGCGCAAGCTGTTCGGCGGGTGTCAGCCCATCCGGGCTTTTGGTGGTGACGCTGGCGCGGACCTGACCCTTCAGGCCAGCGACGCGGACCATATAGAATTCATCAAGGTTGTTTGCGGAAATAGACAGGAAGCGCACCCGCTCCAGCAGCGGATGGGTCGGATTCTGCGCTTCTTCGAGGACCCGGCGGTTGAACTGGAGCCAGGATAGCTCGCGGTTGATGAAACGATCCGGGTTCGTGAACGCCTGCGGCGCAACCGGAGCAGTCTCCTGCCGGTCAATTTCAATAGGTAATACAATAGCTTGAGCAGGCTCAGCCATATCGATTTTCCAGCAAGACCACAGTATCCCGCGCCTTCGTGACAATTCAATGAATTGAGCGTCCGCCGGATGTCCGGGTCAAGCCGTCAGGACGAGGTCACGGGGTCACGGGGTCACGGGGTCACGGAAAAGCTCGCTGGCAAGCGACCGTGTCACCGGACGCTGCTGCCGCAGGGCCTCGCGGTCGAGCGTCGCCACCATCGAACCGGCGGCGGCAAACGAACGCTCCATGCGGGAAACGAGATAGCCGATCAGGCTTTCATCGACGGCGAGCTGCCGGTCGGCGAACAGCTTAACCAGCACGGCGCGCAGCAGCGTGTCACTGGGCGGATCGAGGGTCACGACCGGCAAGGCGCGCAGGCGCGACATGAGATCGGGCAGGTTCGCCTGCCACGCAATCGGCGTCGTGCGCGCGGTAATCAGCACGTCGGCCTTCTCCGCGCGCGCCATGTTGAGAAGATGGAACAGCGCGCGCTCGTCAAAAATGCCGACGGCGAGATCCTCGACCACCAGCGCGCCGGTCGCGAGCGCAGTCGGCCCGCCAGTTTCATCAAGCGTATGCCCGGAAATGACACGCGCGCCTGCGGTTGCTGCCCAGATCGCCGCGAGATGGCTTTTGCCGGAACCCTGCGGACCGACCAGCGCAACAGTGCGTGACGGCCAATCCGGCCATTGCTCGATCAGCTTGAGCGCGGCGGCGTTTTCCGGCCCTTCGAGCAAATCCTCACGCGCGAAACTTTCGCCGTGGCCAAGCGCAAGCGCAAGCTGGCGCGGCGTTGCCATCTCAGCGCGGCCCTTCGCCGATATACATGCGGCTTGCCTGATATTGCCGTAGCGCAAAGCGCACCAGCACGGCGACTGCAGCCGAGAGCGGGATCGCCACGATCAGGCCGACAAAGCCGAACAGGTAGCTGAACGCAAGCAAAGCGAACATCAGCCATACCGGATGCAGCCCGACACTCGCGCCGACAAGGTAGGGCGAAAGCACATAGCTCTCGAGTACCTGTCCGACAGCTCCGATGCACAGCACGATGATGATGGGCGTCCATTCCGGCCAGAACTGCACAACGGCAACGAGCGTCGCGCCGACAAGACCGATGAAGGAACCGACGTAGGGAATGAAGGTCGCGATGCCCGCTGTCAGGCCGATGAAGAAACCGAAGTTCAATCCGGCGAGCGCAAATCCCGCCATGTAGAAGATTGCGAGGATCAGGCAGATGCTGGTCTGCCCGCGCACGAAACCCGCGATAGCGCTGTCGATCTCGCGCAGCAGCGAACGGATGGTTTCGGCGTGATCACGCGGCAGCAGATCATCGACCGTGGCCACAATGCGCTTCCAGTCGATCAACAGATAGAAAGCAACGATCGGCGTAATCACCAGCAGCGACACCACCGAGAACAGCGCCTGCCCGCCTGACCACAACGATGTCAGGAACACCAGCGCCGGACCCGAGGCGTTTTTGACAATGTCGCCGACGTTCATCTTCGGTGCGCCAGAACCTGAAAACTTGTCGAGCCACGGCTTGGCGTAATCGTTGATCAGGGTCTGCAAACGCGCCGAGTAATTCGGGAGATTGTCAGCGAAGGCTGCGGCCTGATCGACAATCAACGGCACGATCAGGATGGCCAGCACGACAAGCACCACGGCGAGGCCGAGGATCATCGCGAACGTCGCCATGGCGCGGTTGACGCCCAGCCGTTCTATGCGGTTCGCAATCGGGTCAAGGAGATACGCGAGCGCCATGCCGGCGACAAATGGCAACAGAACCCCGGACAACAGCCAGATCAGCGCGATAAACAACACCAGCGCCGCAATCCAGAACATGACCTGTCGCTGCAACGTCATCGCCGCCTTCCACTCCAACGCAACATCACTCTCGGCCCGGTGACGTAACGCCCATATGCGTCACCCAATCGCGCAGATAGAACCCGACGGACAACAGCGTCAACGCCGCCACCGCCGCTGTCAGCGCCATCCGCACCATATCAGCATCCCAGTTGAAGCCGAGCGCCGCCAGCACGAAGCCTGCGAGCAATATCTGTGCAACCGTGTTGAGCTTGGACACCCTCAGCGGCTTGATCTGGAGCGGATTGCCAAGCACCCACGCCAGCATGATGCCGCCGACGATCAGCAGGTCGCGCGACACCACCAGAATGACCAGCCAGCGCGGGATGGCTTCCGTGATCCCGAGCGACACATAGATCGCGACGATCAGCACCTTGTCGGCCAGCGGATCGAGATAGGCCCCGAGTTCGCTCGCCATGTTGAAACGCTTGGCCAAAAAGCCGTCCACGGCGTCGCTGAGGCCAGCAGCGAGGAACAGGAAAAATGCGATACGCATTTCCTGCGATGCGATGGCCCATACCATGATGGGCACGAGCAGGATGCGTGCGATCGTGATGAGATTAGGCAGATTCAGCAACACGGCCCCCGGCGGATACCATGCGTTCAGTGCTTCGTTCCCGCGCACTATACATATAGTCCCCAGCCCTGTTGCCAAGCGTTACCCGCCATTGCACCGGGCCCGATTTCGCCGTACCACCCGCGCGTTACCTGCGGTTTGATACCTCAGGATTTCAACAGGGGATTCCGCGCCATGACGGGCGATAAAGGCGGCCTCACCTACGCCGGCGCCGGCGTCGATATCGATGCCGGCAACCGCATGGTGGACCTCATCAAGCCGCTGGTGCGCGCCACCGCGCGGCGGGGCGCAGGCGCCGAAATCGGGGGGTTTGGCGGTCTTTTTGACCTCAAACAGGCCGGTTTTACCGATCCGGTGCTGTGCGCGGCCACCGACGGCGTCGGGACCAAGGTCAAACTCGCCATCGACACCAACCGCCACCAGACCATCGGCATCGATCTGGTCGCCATGTCGGTCAACGATCTGGTCGTCCAGGGTGCCGAACCCTTGTTCTTCCTCGATTATTTTGCCTGTTCCAAGCTGGAACCGGAAGTCGGCGCGGCCGTGGTGGCAGGCATCGCCGAGGGCTGCAAGCAGTCCGGCTGTGCGCTGATCGGCGGCGAGACGGCGGAAATGCCGGGCCTTTATCAACAGGGCGATTACGACCTCGCGGGATTTGCGGTGGGTGCGGCAGAACGCGGCACCCTGCTGCCGCGTGGCGATGTCGGCCCCGGCGACACCGTGCTAGGCCTCGCCTCCTCCGGCGTCCACTCCAACGGCTACTCGCTGGTACGGAAAGTGGTCGAACGTTCCGGCCTCGCGCTGAGCGCGCCCGCACCGTTCGACCCGTCGAAGACGCTGGGCGAAGCCCTGCTGACGCCGACCAGGCTCTATGTGAAATCGTGCCTCGCCGCGATCCGCGAGACCAAGGCTGTGAAGGCGCTCGCCCATATCACCGGCGGCGGCTTCCCCGACAACATCCCGCGTGTGCTGCCGGATCACCTCGCGATCCGCATGGACCTTTCGACCGTCCCTGTGCTGCCGGTGTTCAAATGGTTGGCCAGGACTGGCAACATCGCCGAAATGGAAATGACGCGCGCGTTCAACTGCGGCATCGGCATGATCGCCGTCGTCGAAAGCGCGAAAGCCGCCGCGGTGTGCGCGACGCTGGAACGCATGGGCGAACGCGTCGTCACCATCGGCACCGTTACGGCGCGCGCTCCCGGTGCGCCCGGCGTTGAGTTCACCGGCAAACTCGATCTCGGCTGACCAGATGCCGCGCAAGCGCGTCGCCATCCTGATCTCCGGCCGCGGCTCCAACATGGCGGCGCTGATCGAGGCTGCGAAAGACCCGGCGTATCCCGCTGAAATTGTGCTGGTCGCAAGCAATCGCCCCGACGCCGGCGGCCTCGCCACCGCAAGCAGCGCCGGCATCACGACTGCCGTCGTCGATCACAAGCAGTTCAAGGATCGCGAAGCCTTCGAACGCGCGTTGCAGGACGTGCTTGAAACCAATCGCATCGACATCGTCTGCCTCGCGGGCTTCATGCGCCTGCTGACACCGTGGCTGATCTCGCGCTGGGACCAGCGGATGATCAACATTCATCCCGCACTGCTGCCTGCCTTCAAGGGGCTCGATACGCACGAACGCGCCATCGCCGCAGGCGCTAGGGAACACGGTGCAACAGTGCACTTCGTGGTGCCGGAAATGGATTCCGGCCCGATCATCGCGCAGGCTTCCGTTCCGGTGCTGCCAAATGACACGCCGGATACGCTGGCGAAACGGGTCCTCGCGGTCGAACACTGGATTTATCCGCAGGCGCTGAAGGCCATAGCGGAAGGCCGCGCGACAGTCTGAAAATTTCCCGCAAACGAAAAGGCCCGGTGCAAGCACCGGGCCTTTTGATTTTTGAGTGAGACGAACGCGGTGACTAGACCGCGTGCGCCTTTGCCTTGGCATTGGCTTTCGACCGCCGCCACGCCCATCCGGCCGCGACCACGAAAAGCGCACCAACCACCGCACAGACCTTCTCGATCGTATGGATCGAGTCGGCGCCGAACCTGGCAGCGATGAAGCTGTCGAGCGCCGGATCGGTCGCAATGACCTCACCCGCGACCCAGCCGAGCAACGCACCACCGGCCCAGATCAGGATCGGGAACTTGTCGAGCGCGGTCATGATCAGCGCAGCGCCGGCAACAATGAGCGGAATGCTGATGCCAAGACCGATGATGAGGAGCGACATCGACCCCTTCGCAGCGGCTGCAATCGCAATCACGTTGTCGAGCGACATGATGATATCGGCGACGGTGACGATCCAGACCGCGCGCCAGAGATGCTCGACCGCCTCGACCTCGTTCTCGTCGGGGTCTTCCGGCACCAGCATCTTGACGGCGATGAACAGCAGCGCGAGACCGCCAACGATTTTCAAGTAGGGGAGCAGCATCAGCGTGGCGACGATGCCAGTGAAGATGATGCGCAGGATCACCGCAACTGCGGCGCCGAGCACCATGCCCCACATCCGCTTGGTAGCCGGCAGTCCGCGGCAGGCCATCGCGATGACCAGCGCGTTGTCGCCGGACAACAGGATGTTGATCCAGATGATCTGAAGCACAGCCAGCCAGTATGTCGGCGACTGCGACTCGACCATGAAGTGTTGCGCCATCAGGCTCCAGGCCGCCGGATCAAACAGTGACATTTCCAAACCCCTTCCCTATGCCGCGCGTTGCCCGCGGGCACCCCATTTAAATTGCGGCCAGTCTAGCCGACGATTTCGTTGCCTGAAAAGAACTGTGCGATTTCATTGGCGGCGGTATCCACCGCATCCGAGCCGTGCGCCGAGTTTTCGCCGATCGACTTCGCGTGGACCTTGCGGATGGTGTTCGGCGCCGCCTTGGACGGGTCGGTCGCACCCATGACATCGCGGTACTTCACGATGGCGTTGTCGCCTTCCAGCACCTGCACGACCACCGGGCCGGAGGTCATGAAATCGACGAGTTCGCCGAAGAACGGCCGCGCGCGATGCACGCCGTAGAACGTCTCGGCCTGGGCGCGGGTGATCAGGATGCGCTTCTGCGCGATGATGCGCAGGCCGGCCTGTTCGATCATGGCATTGATGGCGCCCGTGAGGTTACGCGCGGTTGCATCGGGCTTGATAATCGAAAACGTACGCTCAATCGCCATCGGTACTCGTTCCTTGCGCTATAGCTGGAAAATGCGGCCTGAAAGAAGGTTCGCGCGGCTTATAAAGGCCCCCCGCGGACGGGGCAAGTATGGCGAAGCCGTGACCGCCAGCTAAACGGGCGATGAACAGCCTGCGACATTTCGGTTCACCTAGATAAACGGCAGCGAAATCCTGTCCTCAGCACCCGTTCAGGTCCGCCGGACGAATATGTGTCCCATGAACCTGAGGCTGCGAATCCAGCCGAGGGGACGGATGCGAAGCACCGCATCCCATAATGGACAGGGAGACTTCAAATGTTCCGCAAACTCGTTCTTGCAGCAGCGGCCACCGTCGCGCTCGGCGCAGCCGCCCTCACCCCCACCACTGCTTCAGCCTGGCACGGCGGCGGCGGTGGCTGGCACGGCGGCCATCATGGCGGCGGCTGGAACCACGGCTATCGTGGTCCCCGGTTCGCTTTCCGTGGTCCGGCCTACGGCGGTTGCATCCGCGAACGCTGGGTCCGCACCCCGTACGGCCCGCGGCTGCGCCGGGTCAACGGCTGCTACTAACCCCGCGCCGACGCATATCGCTTGAACAGGCAAGCCCCCGGCCCCGCCATGCGAGGCCGGGGCACTGTTTTCAAGCCGCGTGCTGTCAGGTGGTGCCGCCGGCGGAGCGGAAACTGCTCGACAGTTCGCTCGCCGCCGCGAAGGCCCCTTTGCCCTCTGCCGCCGTCATGGCGAGCGTCGTGCGCATATCCGTCACGCCGCTGCTCCCGGCCGCGACCAGCAGCGCCGCCGCCATCTGGGTCTCGCTCGGCGCTTCGGCGATGGTGAGAAAATCGAACTCCCCGAACGTCACGTAATAGCCGACCAGCCGCCCGCCGACCTTGGAAAGCAGGCGCGAAATCTGGTCGGCCCGGTCTTCCGGCCGCGCCAGCATGCCCTTGACCGCATCGCGGGTATAGCGGCCCTGGGTAATGTAGATCGGCATGGCAATCTCCGTGTTTTAGCCCGTTTCGGCGGCGATGATAGCCGATCCGGTGAAACCACAAGAGCCTCAGCTGCGTAGTTAATCCTAGTGGCGGTTTAGGCTCGCCCGTGGGCCACGCGTGGTGTAGTCGATCCGGGCGGCGCGACCGGCTTTCAGGACGTAAGAGGCTTGTGATGCGTTTAATTCTGGGTGTCATCGTCGGGATTGGGCTGACTGTGGGGGGCGCTTACATGCACGACTCTCCCCTGCCCGCCGCCTCCAACCAGCGGCTGGTGAACTGGGATGTCGCCGGCCAACTCTCCGGCTGGGCGGTTGATCGCGTCCGCGAAGAGTGGCACCGCCTGACGGCGAAATAGCACCGCGATCACCATCCGCACACCGCTGGCCGGACATCAAGGATAGTGTTATTTCGCTCTCTGCAATTTCAGGGGGAGCGTCATCATGCGTGCGGCCTATTACGATGTGAACGGAACGGCGTCCGATGTCCTGAAGGTCGGCGATGTCACGACACCCTCGCCCGGCCCCGGCGAAGTCCGCGTCAAGATGAAGACCTCCGGCGTCAATCCCTCCGACGTGAAGAGCCGCCTCGGCCTCACCCGCAAGATGGCGTTCCCGCGCGTTATTCCGCACAGCGACGGCGCGGGTGAGATCGACGCCGTCGGCGACGGCGTCGCCAGGAGCCGCATCGGCGAGCGCGTCTGGCTGTGGAACGGCCAGTGGAAACGTGCCTTCGGTACGGCGGCTGAATACATCGTTATTCCGGAAAAGCAGGCCGTGGCATTGCCGGATAACGCCGGCTACGACGTCGGCGCGGGTCTGGGCATACCGGCTATCACCGCGCAGTACGCCGTAACGGTGTCCGGCATCGGCAAGGGATCGACCGTGTTTATTCCGGCCGGCGCGGGCGCCGTGGGTTTCTACGCCATCCAGTTCGCCAGGGCCGAAGGCGCGACCGTCATCACCACGGTGAGTTCGCCGGAGAAACGCGCCATCGCCGAAAAGGCCGGCGCGCATCACATCATCGACTACAAGCGCGAGGACGTTGCTGCCCGCGTCAAAGAGATCACCGGCGGCAAGGGCGTCGATGCCGTACTCGAAATGGACCTCGGCGTGAATTCCAGACTGTGGCCCGCAATCCTGCGCGCGCGCGGCAACGTCGTGGTCTATGGCGTCAGCGGCGGGGAGCAGGCCGTGCCGGCGCAATTCTGCCTCGTCAGCAACATCAATATCCGCTTCATCCTTGTTTATGAAATGACCGCCGCCGAATTCGACCGCGCCATCGCCGGCATCTCGAAAATGCTGGCTGCGGGCAGCCTCGTCCACAACATCGCTATATCCCTGCCGCTCGACCAGATCGTCGCAGCGCACGAGGCGGTGGAAAAAGGCACAGCCATCGGCAAGGTCATCGTCACGATTGCCTGAACACCCGCAAACGGCGTTGACGGCGCAAGTTGCGCAACGCTAGCCTTGCGCAAACGAGGGGTAGCCGGATGAAGCCCGTAGCAATAGTGTTGGCGTTTGCAACCATGATCGCGAGCGCCATGCCATCCGCCGCGCAAACGCCCGCCGCCGGCGTGCCGCCCCCGCCGGGCGCCAACGCGCCGGTCTATGTCGTCGGCTATATCGACATCCAGAATGCCATGAAGGCGCAGGCGATGACGCTGCTCAAGCAGTTCCGCGCCTCCTGCGTCCGGGAAGACGGCAACCAGCGCTGCGAGATCGTGCAGCGCATGGAACAGCAAAACGAATTCGCCATCATGGAAATCTGGAAGGACCAGGCGGCATTCAAGGCGCATGCCGCAGGTCCCGGCGCGCAATTGCGCGACAAGCTGAAGTCCATGCTGCAAAGCCCCTATGACGAGCGCATCCACACCGCCTTCTCGGCGCCTGCCCCGCAAGCAGCGCCAAGTGGCCGCATCGTCTACGCCATCACGCATATCGACATCATCCCGGTCCCGGCAATCTTCGAAAAGGCGCCGCCAGTCCTGACCTCCGCGGCCGAGGCGGGCCGCAAGGACGCCGGCAATGGCCGGCTCGAAGTGCTCCAGCAAACGGAGCGCCGCAACAACCACTTCACCATCGTGGAAATCTGGAGCAACAAGCGCACGCTCGAAGGCCACCAGTCGGCCGCCCGCACCGTCCAGTTCCGCGAGCAGCTTCAGCCGCTGATCGGCGCGCTCTACGACGAGCGGCTTTACAAGATCCTCGATTAGGCGCGCGGCCGATGACGCACCAGGGACAATCGCCCGGCGGAAGTCTTCAGCGGTATCTGCTGCGCACGTTGAAGCGCCTGATGTGGCTCGCGCTGTTCGTCGCCGTCAGCCTCGCCGTCCTGTTCGGACTGTGGATCGTGCTGAACCCACGTATTTGACGCGTCAGAACTTCTCCACCCACGGCCGCACCTCGATTTCCCATGACCATGCGTTGCGCGGCTGGCGGATGAGGTGCATGTAGGTCTCCGCGATATCGGCGGGATCGAGCAGGCTGTCCGGCTTGTCGGCGGGCACAACGCGCTTCTCGCTTTTGATACCGCCGTCAATCACGACATGCGCCACATGAATGCCCTTCGGGTGCAGCTCGCGCGCCATGCTCTGCGCCATGCCGCGCAACGCGAACTTTCCCATGGCAAACGGCGCGGACTCCGGATAGCCCTTCACGCCCGCCGAGGCCCCGGTGAGCAGCACGACGCCGCGCTTGTTCGGCAACATGCGTTTGACCGCCTGCTGCGCGACCAGAAAGCCGCCGAACGCCGAGATCGCAATAGACTTGGCGACGCCGTCGCGGTCGAGTTCAGCGAACGGCCCGCGAATGCGAAAGCCGGCGTTGTAGACGACGATTTCCGGCGCGCCCATGTCGCGGTCAATATTCGCGAACAGCGTATCGACATCCGCGCCCTGGCTGGCGTCGCACGAGTAGGCCTTCGCGCCGGTTTCCTTCACGAGATCGTCGAGCTTGCCGGCGTCACGCGCAGCGAGCGCGACCGTGATGCCGTCCTTCACGAACGCGCGCGCCAGCGCGGCGCTCAGGCCGGAGCCCGCGCCGACGATCAAGGCGGATTTGAATTGTTCCTGCATGGAAACTCCCTGCGGCATGTGGTGCGGGTAATTCTATAGCGGGTATCATGGACCTTGACACGGCCATTTATTGTATATACATTTAATCGGAACGCGGCGAATGGAAATTTCATTCGATCCGGCAAAGCGTAATTGGACACTGCGCGAACGTGGTCTCGATTTCGCGCAAGCCATGACGGTTTTTTTCGGTGCGACGATCGACATTCCTGACCTCCGGCGTGATTACGGCGAACCGCGAATCAATTCGGTGGGACATTTGGGGAGCCGCATGGTGATCGTCTGCTGGACGCCACGCGGCGATACACGACACATTATTTCAATGAGGAAGGCCAATGACCGGGAAAAAGCGCGCTACGGGCAGCGATTTGAAGAAGGTTGACGCCTATGTCCTGACCAAGAAGGACTACGACGAGATTCCAGAATTGACCGATGACGACTTCGCCCGTGGCGTTTGGCACAAGGGCGGCGCGCCGCTACCCCAGGGGCCGCGTGGCCGTCCGCCCTCACTCGCGCCCAAGCAGCCGGTTTATCTGCGGCTCGATCAAGACGTAATCGCGCACTTTCGCGGCACGGGAACAGGCTGGCAGACGCGCATCAACGCCGCGCTGCGCAAGGCGGCGAGGTTGCCGGTGGAGAAGAAGAAGGCGTGACATATGTAGGGCGGATTAGCGAAGCGTAATCCGCCAACACGTCGATGGAAATGGCGAATTACGCCTTCGGCTAATCCGCCCTACGCGCTGAAAAAATTATTGAGCGACCTCAAAGCGAGCCAAAGAAATATCATTCGGCTCATCAGAGAACTCTAAATCTCTGGGATAAGGCGCACGATCTATTCCTAAAAAAGTTATAGTATTTACGTTGCGCTGGTCAAAAATGGCTCTTGGTTCATTTTGAAAATGCGAAACTTTATATTGACCGGGCTTTTCTCCCATCGCCTCTTCTATTCCGCCACGTGGAACGTAAAGCGTTCCAAATTGGTATACTTCACAAGAAAAATATTGCCCCCTTAAGGTCCAATTAGTCCGCAGCCAAAACTCCAAATCACTATGATCTTTGCGATGTTCGTGCCCTTCCCATTCACGAGTAAGTAGCAAGACATTAGATCGCAAAATGACAGCTTCAACTATGTCACCAAGTTGAAACGCTCCATAAAATCTTTTGGAATGATCCACCTGCTTTTCGTATAGCTCTTTAAGCGTCTCGTTTCCCGCGGATCGCCCTCCATACTCGCGTCGAAGTGTTGAGAAGCTCTCAAAACTCATAGGCTCTTTTTTCCTCAACGCAACCAATCGCCAACGAGTGGGCATTTGGCGCCAATTGGAGTCCCACGAAAAAGCACCATTTTTAAACTTAAAGTTCATTTGAAAAGGCCTGCAAAGGGCACATCCTCCAACTTTCAAGGCCAAATTTTCTCACATCCTGAACACCCCAAACTTCGTCTCCCCCACCGGCGCATTCAAACTCGCGCTCAGCGCCAGCCCCAGCACCCGCCGCGTTTCCGATGGCGCAATGATGCCGTCATCCCATAGCCGCGCGGTGGCGTAATAAGGATTGCCCTCCGCCTCGTATTGCTCGCGGATCGGCAGTTTGAATTCCGCTTCCTCGATCTCGCTCCAGCTTTTGCCCGCCGCCTCGATGCCCTCGCGCTTGACCGTCGCCAGCACGCTTGCGGCCTGCTCGCCGCCCATCACCGAGATGCGCGCATTCGGCCAGGTGAACAGGAAGCGCGGCGAATAGGCGCGCCCGCACATGCCATAGTTGCCCGCGCCATAGCTGCCGCCGACGATCAGTGTGAGCTTCGGTACCTGCGCATTGGCCACCGCCATCACCATCTTGGCGCCGTCCTTGGCGATGCCGCGCGCCTCGTACTCGCGGCCAACCATGAAGCCGACGATGTTCTGCAGGAACAGCAGCGGGATGCGGCGCTGGCTGCACAGTTCGATGAAATGCGCCGCCTTGAGCGCACTCTCCGAAAACAGGATGCCATTGTTGGCGACGATGCCTACGGGCATGCCGAAGATATGCGCAAAGCCGGTGACAATGGTGGTGCCGTAGAGCGCCTTGAACTCGTCGAACTCGGACCCATCGACGATGCGCGCGATGATCTCGCGGGCGTCATACTGCTTCTTGAGATCTACCGGCACGATGCCGTCAAGTTCGGCGATATCATAGGCGGGGTCGCGCGACGGCCGCAGCGGAATATCGACCTGCTTCTTCGTATTGAGATGAGCGACGATGCGGCGCGCACGCAACAGCGCGTCGTTGTCATCCGCCGCATAGTGATCGGCGACGCCCGACAGCCGCGCATGGACGTCCGCGCCGCCGAGGTCTTCCGCCGAAACGACCTCCCCTGTCGCGGCCTTCACCAGCGGCGGGCCGCCGAGAAAGATCGTGCCCTGATTTTTCACGATGATGGTCTCGTCCGACATCGCCGGGACGTAAGCGCCGCCCGCGGTGCACGACCCCATCACGACCGCGATCTGCGCGATGCCGGCGGCGGAAAGATTGGCCTGATTGTAGAAGATGCGGCCGAAGTGATCGCGATCCGGGAACACGTCGGTCTGGTGCGGCAGGTTCGCGCCGCCCGAGTCGACAAGATAGATGCACGGCAGGCGATTTTCGCGCGCGATCTCCTGCGCCCGCAGGTGCTTCTTCACGGTCAGCGGAAAATAGGTGCCGCCCTTGATCGTGGAATCGTTGCAGACGATCACGCACTCGCGGCCCTCGATGCGGCCGACGCCGGTAATCAGCCCGGCGCCATGAATGGCGTCGTCATACATGCCGTTCGCCGCCAGCGGCGAAAGTTCCAGAAACGGACTGCCGGGATCGATGAGGCGCTCGACACGCGCACGCGGCAGCAGCTTGCCACGCGCAATGTGACGCTCGCGGGCGCGGGCGTTACCGCCGCTCGACGCTTCTGTTCGCTTCGCCTGCAGTTCCTCGACCAGCGCGCGCATCTGCCGCGCGTTTTCGCGGAACTCAATGCCGGTGTTGTCGATTGGTATTCCGATTTTCGCCACGCGTTTCCTCCGGCGATGATCTCGACACGACGTATCGAGTTCCGATGTTTGCTTTGTCGGAGCTTAGTACCTCTCACCGCCGATTGGAACCAAACCCGGAACCAAACCCCTCGCCCACCGTTACCTCTGCAGACGCGGTGAGGCCGCGCTGGGAGGTATCAACAACATGGAGATTACAATAAAGATGAAACAGAAATTGCTGATCGCTTCGACCACCGCCGCGCTGATCGCCGGCAGCAGCTTTGCCATGGCGCAGGCCCCGACCGCACCGCAGGGTTCGGCTGAAAAGGCCGCGAGCGATGTGAAGCAGGCCCCGCGTACCGGCGACTCGAGCAAGGTCGGCGGCACGCCGAGCGCCACCATGGACGCCAAGCAGCGCCAGAGCGGCCCGTTGACGGAAAACGGCGCGCCCATTGGCTCGCCTGCCCAGCAGGCTGAAACCAAGAAGCAGGCTGAAGGCTCGGGCGACTCGACCAAGACCGGCGGCACGACGTCGGGCGACAGGAACGCCATGCAGAAGCAGCAGGGCGCGAAGACGCAGAATGGCGCACCGATCGGCTCGGCGGCCAACAAGGCCGACGAAGTCAAGCAGGCTCCGCGCACCGGCGACTCGACGCAGGTCGGCGGCCCGGCCAAGAGCAAGATGTAACAAAGCCTGACGGCTGAAAAGAAAACGGGGACCGTTTCCGGTCCCCGTTTTTATTTTGCGCCGGGCCGGTGTTTTACGCGCGGACTTCCTGGCGCTGGAACACGATATAGCTCGCGACGAACATGACGATGCTGCCGGCGACAAGCCCAACCATCTGCGGCCACGCGATGAGCAGGCTCTGGCCGAGCGGCAGCCCCGCCCCCATCACCGCGCCCTGCAGCTGCTCGACATAGATCGGGCCGAGCGAGCGCGTGGTGGGCGACAGCAATGCCAGCACGCATTCACCGAACAACTGGTTTGGCGAGAAGCGCGCGAGGATTTGCTGCCACTCGACAGTATCCGGGCTCGGCAGCCCCCTGAGCAGATAGGCAAGGTCCGGCGGCGCTATCAGCTGAGCCAGGAACTGGGCCAGCATCGGCCAGATCAGCGTGAAAAACAGCCAGACGCCAAGTGCCACCAGCGCCGCGGTCGCCGCAGACCGGAACACGATGGAAAGAAAAATCGCCAGCGCGAGCCACACACCGCAATACGCCAGCGCAATCCCGAGGAAGATCAGCGAGCGCAGGATTTCTTCCGTGCCCGGCGGAACGCCAAGCGCAAAAAGTCCGTAACCGATGACAATCAGCCACAGGCACAACAGCATAACGCCAAGCGTCGCCAGGCCAGCGAGGAATTTCCCCAGCAACAGCGCATCGCGATAGATCGGTTGCGCGAGAATGCGCGACATCGTGCGGCGGTTGTATTCACTGTTGATCGCATCGAAGCCAAGCCCGATCGCAACAATCGGGATCAGGAAGCCGAGAATGCCGATGAACGACGGCAATGGCGCGCGGTCCACCGTGAACAGCTTGAGCAGCAGGAACGGGTCCTCCTGCGTGGTGTCGCGCAGCCGCTCGGTCGCGCCATACAACGACGCAAACGCCACCAGCACGATCAACAGTTCGATCACGATGATGCGCATGCTGGTCAGATGGTCGGACAGTTCCTTCAGAACGACCGTCCCGAGACCCTGAAACGCAGAACCTTCACGCCGCATCGCGCGTACCTCCGGTAGCTGCCGCCTGCTTCTGGAAGTAGCGGGTGTAGATGGCGTCGAGGCTGGCTTCCTCGAACGCGAGATGGGTCAACGCACCGCCGGCCGAGACAGCGACCGCCGCTGCATCGGAACGCACATCGCGCGAAGCCGACAGGCGATAACGGAACTGGCCGAAACGCGACACCGCCGTCACGCCCGGCACCGTGCGCAACTGCGCTTCGAGATCGACGCCCGACGGTGTGGTAACATCGAGATCGACGAGATAGCCACCGCCCAGCACTTGCTGTGCAAGTTCAGGCACCTTGCCGAGCAGCACGATGCGCCCGCCCTGGAACAGCGCGACGCGGTCGCAGACCCGCTGCACCTGGTCGAGCATGTGCGAGGACAGCAGCACCGTCACGCTTTCGCGCTTGAGGCCCTCGATCATTTCAAGGAACTCGTGGGTCGCCTGCGGATCGAGGCCCGAGGTCGGCTCGTCGAGAATGGCGATCTCGGCACGCTTGAGCAGGATCTCGGCAAGGCCAAGCCGCTGACGCATGCCGCGCGAGAACGTCGCGACGCGCTTGTCCGCGACTTCCTGCAACCGCACGCGTTCGAGCGCCGCCATGATGCGCGACTTGCGCTCGCCGGCGGCAATGCCCATCAGCCGCGCGGTATAGGCAAGGTTCTCCGCCGCGGTGATCTGGTCGTAGAAGCCGACGGAGTCCGGCAGATAGCCGACGCGCCGTTTGACTTCGAGCGGCGAGCGCACCGGGTCCTGACCCAGCACGCGCACCTCGCCCGCCGATACTTCGGTCAGGCCGAGCATCATCAGGATCGTCGTGGTCTTGCCGGCGCCATTCGGGCCAAGCAGGCCGAAGATCTCGCCCCTGCCAACGTCGAAGTTAACGCCGTCAACAACGACCGTGTTGCGGTAACGCTTCGTCAGTCCGCGCGCCGCGATGACGGGATCGCTCATCGGCGGCCGAACCGCGCAACTGCACCGACCATCAGCAGCAAAGCGACGCCGATAATGCCGGCGCCTGCGATGCCCCACAGGGTCGAGGTTGTCACCGTGACGCGGAACTGCGTCGAAGCGGTTTCACCGCGCGACGAGGCGCGCAGCGTAGACATGTAATCGCCCGCGAGCGACTTTTCGGTCGGCGTGATCAGGGCCGTCACTTCGACGTCCTTGTTCGGCTCGAGCTTGTCGACGATCTTCGGGTTGAACTCGACCTTCCAGCCGGTCGGCGAGGAGGCCGAAAGTTCGATGGCGTCGGCGGGTGCGCTGCCGGTGTTGCTGATGAGCACTGGAACCGAGGCCTGCTTGCCGGCTTCCGCGCGGGCAGAGACAAGGCCGTCGCGGCCCGATACCGAGAGCCGCGGCTGGCCGACGATGTCGAGCGACACATCGGTCTTGGCGGTGGCGCCTTCAGCCGACACGGTGACGGAGACCGGGAACGAGCCGGCATCGACCGTGGATGGCGGACGAACTTTCAGCTTCACGTCTTTCGACTTGCCGGCTTCGATCGATACCGAGGACAGTTCCTGGGTGCCGTAGGCTTCGGTGAACGAGGTTTCGAAATTCCTTGGCGCGGTGGCGGCAAAGCTCACGAGGAGATTGCGGCCGGCGTCGTTCTTGATGGTGAGCTGGTATTCAAAGCTCGACTTCGAGGTGCCGCGCAGTGCGGGCAGCGCGGTATCGACCTTGAGCTTGGCCGGCAGCTCCTTGGCGAGCGTGACGGCGACCGGCAGGCTGACGTTGCTGCCCTGCCCTTGCGCATTGATCGTCAGGGTCTGTGCGGCGGCAGCCGAGGCGTCGGCCGGAATGTCGAGACGCAGGTCGAGGCTCACGCTGGCGTCGGTCGCGGGCATCGCGGCCGCAACCGGCTGACCGCCGCCGAGCAGCGTCGCGGTCCACCCGGCGGGAACGCCGGAGACCGAAAGTTGATAGCGCTCAGGCGCGAGGCCGATGTTCTGGAGCTTCAGCGACACGTTGGTGGTCGTGCCCGGCTGGACCGAGATCGCCGGATAGTCGGCAAGGAGGAAAAGCCCCTTCACGTCCGGCCGTTCGGCGGCAATGGCGACAGAGGCAAAGGCTAAAGCGGGAACGATCGCGAGAAAGCGAGCGCGCATGGGTGTCTCTCCTTGAACTAAACCCGGTTTTTTATCGCTGGCCTGACAGCCAGGCTGGCCGACAGGCGGAATGATGTCGCCCGGCTATATACAGAATCTGCGAAACTTTTTGGAGATTTTTGGACTTCCTGCGGCGAAAAAATCGTCGCAGGCCGCAAGGGTTAACGCCGCACACGGTATCAGACCTCGTTGCCTTCCATAATCCAGGTCTCTTTTGCCGCGCTGGCCTCCCACTCCTGCCAGGCCGGCAGCGCCATTATTACGTCCATGTAATCTTTCGATACGGCGCTGACAGGGATCGCGTAGCTCGAAAAGCGCGAGACGACCGGCGCGTACATCGCGTCCGCCGCCGAGAATGCACCGAACAGGAACGGGCCACCCTGGCCGTGCTTTGCGCGCGCCTGCGTCCAGATCGCGTCGATGCGCTTCACATTGGCCTGAACGTCGGCGGGAATGTCGCGTGGCTTGGCGCGGTCGCGCATCATGTTCATCGGATAGTGCTTGCGCAGCGGCCCGAAGCCCGCGTGCATTTCGGACGACACCGCCCGCGCCATGCCCCGCGCCGCCAGATCGTCGGGCCACATCTTCAACGTGGGGAATTTATCGACGAGGTAGTCGAGGATCGCGAGCGTCTCCCACACCACCGTCTCGCCATCGACCAGCGCCGGCACCTTGCCGGTCGGCGAATATTTCAAAACCTTCGCCGGGCTGTCGGGCTGGTAAAGCGGCAGCATGATTTCCTCGAACGCAACGCCAAAGAACTTCATGGCGATCCACGGCCGCAACGACCATGACGAATAGCGCTTGTTACCGATGAGAAGCTTCAGGGACACGGCCGTTCACTCGCTCGAAAAATTGAAAACCGGAGCTTTGCTTTTCCCGATGGTGGCAGAACGGCAGTGGTCAAGTCCAGCCGGAGATGCGAGCATTCCTCCATATAACGGATTCGCCATGCAGCTCCTTTCACCATTCGACATGATCGCCATCGTCTGGTTCGTCTGCGCATGGGCGGTCTACGCGAATATCATCGAGCGCACTGTCCATGGCCGCAGCGGCCTCAACGCGCGGATGGACAAGTTCCGCACGGTCTGGATACGCCGCATGCTCGACCGCGATACGCGGATGACCGACATGCAGATCATGGCGGCATTGCAGAATGGCACGGCATTTTTCGCATCGACCACCCTCCTCTCCATCGGCGGCGCGCTGACCCTGCTAAGGTCGCCTGACGAAATCCTGACGGTTGTCTCGCTGCTGCCGTTCAGCGCACCGACGAGCCGTGGCCTGTGGGAATTCAAGACCATCGGGCTGGTGCTGGTGTTCATCTATGCGTTCTTCAAGTTCGCGTGGTCGTACCGGCTGTTCAACTACGTCTCGATCCTGTTCGGCGCGATGCCGCCGCCGTCGGAAAAGGACAAGCCCGAGACCGAAGCTCATGTTCAGCGCACGGCAAAATTGTTCGCCAGCGCCGGCAAGCATTTCAACCGCGGCCAGCGGGCGTTCTTCTTTGCGCTCGGCTATCTCGGCTGGTTCATCGGACCTGCCGTGCTGATCGTGACGACGCTTGCCATTGTCATCGTGATGTGGCGACGGCAGTTCGCGTCGGATTCCTATCGCGCGATGGAAAACGCTTAAAGCTGATCGCTCTAAACCCAAACACTTGCCGCGACGGTGGTGTGCTCCCTCTCCCCGCTCGCGGGGAGAGGGTTGGGGTGAAGGGCATCTTGAGGCACGCGCAAATTGCCCCTCACCCGGATCGCTTTGCGATCCGACCTCTCCCCGCAAGCGGGGAGAGGTAAGCAGAGTTTGCCTCAACGTCGATCCATCAGTACTGACCGCGCGCTAGCGCGGCGCCGGAAACAGCGCCGACGAACGGCCGGTCAGCCAATACATCAGCATCCCGATGTATTCGCGCGTCGCGATGTCGGTGTAGCCAAAGCCCGACGTAAAGTTGGCTGGAATGTCGCCCAGCTCGCCCGGTCCGAGCGTTCGCCAGTCGACCGGATAGGCTTCGACGTCAAATCCAGCGGCGCGAAACGTCCCGATGGACCGCGGCATGTGGAAAGCCGACGTCACGATCACCCAGCGTTCGCCGGGCTTTGGCGCGGCGAGCTTTTTCGTGAACGCGGCATTCTCCGCCGTGTTGCGTGAGGCATTCTCGATCATCACGCGCTCGCGCGGGACACCGAAGCTCTCGAACAACGGCAACACATAATCGGCTTCCGCCGGACTGTTGAAGATGCTGGCATTGCCGCCAGTGAAAATGAACTTTGCGGTGGGGAACTTCGCCGCCAGCAGCGGCACGACGGTCAACCGTTCGGCGGAACCGCTGATGGACGTCGTCTTGCGCAGAACTGAAATCTCAGGGCTCACCGAGCCGCCAAGGACAATGAACCCTGCCGGCGCTCCGCGCGTCATGTCCCAGGCCGGAAACCGCTCTTCCAAAATGTTCATCAAGAGGCGGCCGAGCGGCAATACGCCGACCACGACCATCAGCACGCAGCCGACGACCAGCACACGCCGTCCCATCCGCGTAAACCGCGTGAACAGCAGCAGCATGCCGAGCAGGACCAGCAACAGGATGAGATTCGAAGGCAGCGTGAAATACGCCAGCACCTTCGAGATGAAGAAGAACATCACTGCCCCAATCAGTCGCGCTGCTTGCGCCACGCCGCGTAGCGCGCCTTGGCCTCGTCATTCGCCGGATAGAGGCCGGGCAGCTTGACGCCCTTCTCGACTTCGCTGACGACCCAGCTTTCGTAAAGCTCATGTTCGGCGCCTTCATGCGCCACGAATTCGAGCAGGTTTTGCGGGATCACCACCGCGCCGTCATCGTCCGCCACGATGATATCGCCGGGAAAGATCGCGCAGCCGCCGCAGCCAATCGGCTCCTGCCAGCCGACGAACGTCAGCCCGTTCACCGAGGCCGGTGACGATACGCCGTCGCACCACACCGGCAGCTTGGACGCAATCACGCCGGTCTTGTCACGCATCGCGCCGTCGGTGACGAGCGCCGTCACGTTGCGGCGAAACATGCGCGCGGTGAGGATATCGCCGAAGATGCCGCAGGTCGTGATGCCCATGGCATCGCCGACCGCGATGCAGCCTTCCGGCATTTCCTCAATGGCGCCGCGGGTCGAAACCGGCTTGGCCCAGCTTTCCGGTGTCGCAAGATCCTCGCGCGCCGGGACAAACCGCATGGTGAATGCGGGGCCTACGAGACGAATGCCGGTCGGCACCAGCGGCTTCGGGCCTTTCATCCAGCATTTGCGGATGCCCTTCTGCAGCAGGACCGTGGTGATCGTCGCCGTCGTGACGTGCTTGAGAACTTCGAACGCAGCATTCATGCCCTAATCCCACTCCGGTCCGGAACCCATGGTGACAATCCGCCCGCGCGGATTGGCCAGTTTTCGTATCTCATCCATTTCCGCGTCATCGAGCATAAAGTCAAACACATCCATGTTCTCGGCGAGGCGCTCGATCTTGGACGTGCGTGGAATGACAATCGCGCCCTGCTGGATGAGAAAGCGCAGGCAGACCTGCGCCGCGGACTTGCGGTTGCGCGCGCCGATGATTGACAGCGCCTTGTTCTCGCTCGCCTTGCCGCGCGCAATCGGACTGTAGGCGGTCACGGCCATGCCGTGCTGCGTGCAGGCGGCGCGCACCTTCGACTGGTCGAGGAACGGATGCCATTCGACCTGGTTGGTCACGAGCGGCTCGGTAGCGTATTTCACCGCTTCCTCGATCAGCGCCGTCGTGAAATTGGACACGCCGATGTGCCGCGCGAAGCCCGCGGTCTTCAGCTTGCACAGCGCGGGAATCGTTTCCGACAGCGGAATGACCTTGCTCGGCCAGTGGATCAGCAGCAGATCGACCTCGGTCAGCCGCATTCGCGCGATGCTTTCCTTGGCGGCGCGTTCGAGTTCGAGCGGCGCGAGGTGCGTCGGCCAGATTTTCGTCGTGATGAAGACGTCGCTGCGCCTGACGCCCGAGGCGCGCAGGCCCAGGCCAACATCGCGCTCGTTGTCATACATTTCCGCGGTGTCGATGTGGCGATAGCCAAGCCGCAAGGCCTGCTCGACCACCCGCGCGCAGGTACGCCCACGCAGTTCCCAGGTGCCGAGACCGACCGCGGGTATGTTCGCGCCGTTTGCTGAAACGGTTTCCATGCCGACCACTAAACCAGAATCGCCGCCGCGGTTACAGACTGCCACATAATCGGGGAACTCATACCAGATGCGCCCATTATCGCGTCTTCTCGAAAAGTTCCCGCCCGATCAGCATGCGGCGGATTTCGCTGGTCCCCGCCCCGATTTCGTAGAGCTTGGCATCGCGCAGCAGCCGCCCGGTCGGGAAATCGTTGATGTAGCCATTGCCGCCGAGGCACTGGATCGCCTCCAGCGCCATCCAAGTCGCGCGCTCCGCCGCATAGAGGATTGCGCCCGCAGCATCCTCGCGCGTGGTGCGGCCGTCGTCGCACGCGCGGGCTACCGCATAGACGTAAGATTTCGCCGCATTCATGGTGACGTACATGTCGGCGAGCTTGGCCTGCACCAGCTGGAAGCGCCCGATGGGCTGGCCGAACTGCTGGCGGTCGTGGACATAGGGGATCACCACATCCATGCACGCCTGCATGATGCCGAGCGGCCCCGCCGCCAGCACGACGCGTTCGTAGTCGAGGCCCGACATCAGGATATTGACGCCGTTGCCGACGGCGCCGACGACGTTCTCTTCCGGCACTTCGCAATCGGTGAATACGAGTTCGCTGGTGTCGGAGCCGCGCATGCCGAGCTTGTCGAGTTTCTGCGCCGGCGCGAAGCCCTTGTAACTTTTTTCGACGATGAAGGCCGTGATGCCGCGCGCGCCCGCCGTGCGGTCGGTCTTGGCATAGACCACAATGGTATCCGCCAACGGCCCGTTGGTGATCCACATCTTCGAGCCGTTGAGGACGTAGCGATCGCCCTTCTTGTCGGCGCGGGTACGCATCGACACCACATCGGACCCCGCGGAAGGCTCCGACATCGCCAGCGCGCCGACGTGTTCGCCGGAAATCAGCTTCGGCAGGTATTTTTTCTTTTGCTCTGCCGTGCCGTTGCGGCTGAGCTGGTTGACGCACAGGTTCGAATGCGCGCCATAGGACAATCCAACCGACGCCGACGCGCGCGAGACTTCCTCCATCGCGACGCAATGCGCGAGATACCCCATCCCCGCGCCGCCGTGTTCCTCGTCGGCGGTAATACCGAGCAATCCGAGCTAGCCCATCTCAGGCCACAGGTCGCGCGGAAATTTGTTGTCGCGGTCGATCTCGGCCGCACGGGGAGCAGTCCGGTCCTGCGAGAACGAACGCGCGCTATCGCGCAGCGCATCGACATCCTCGCCCAGCCCGAAATTGAAGCCGCTCCAGGCATTCGGAATCATCAAAGCCTCCCGCACTTCGTTGGGACAAGTGTAGGACCGGCAACAATGCTTGTCAGGTGTTTCCGGGCGCTATTTGAAGCCGAACCACAGGGACGCAATGCCGAGGAACGAGAAGAACCCGACCACATCGGTGATCGTCGTGACGAACACCCCGGACGACACCGCCGGATCGGCCTTCAGGCGGTGCAGGATCAGCGGAATGAGAATGCCGCCGAGCGCCGCTGCGACCAGGTTACACAACATCGCCAGCGCGATGACGATGCCGAGGTCCGGCACGCGGAACCACGCATAGGCCGCGACGCCGGTGATGACGGCGAACGCAATTCCATTCAGCAGGCCGACCAGCAATTCGCGCACGATCACGCGCATCGCGTTGGAGTCGTTCAGTTCGCGGGTGGCGAGCGCGCGCACGGCCACGGTCATGGTCTGGGTCGCCGCATTACCGCCCTGACTGGCGACAATCGGCGCCAGCACCGCGAGAGCGACCATCTTCTGCAATTCACCCTCGAACGCGCCAAGCACGGAGGACGCCAGGAACGCGGTCCCGAGATTGACCAGCAGCCAGTTGAAGCGGCCGCGCGTAATCGTCCACACCGTATCGGAAAGTTCTTCCTCACGGGCCACACCGCCGAGCGCCTTGATGTCTTCTTCGGCCTCTTCCTCGATGACATCGACGATGTCGTCGAACGTGATCATGCCGACCAGCCGGTCGTCGTCGTCCACCACCGGCACCGCGATCAGATTGTAGCGCTCGAACATGCGCGCCACTTCCTCCTGGTCGTCGTCGGCGTGGACGCGGCGGAAATCCTCGTCCATCAGTTCGGAGACCGAAACCGGGCGATTGGTGCGCAGCAGCTTGTCGAGCGCGACGGCGCCGAGGAGCTTGCGGTCCGGATCGACGACATAGATTTCGTAAAAGCGATCCGGCAGTTCCGCCGTCTCGCGCAGGTAGTCGATGGCGTGGCCGACGGTCCAGGCCGGCGGAACGGCGATGACCTCGTCCTGCATGCGCCGGCCGGCGGACGCTTCCGGGTAATCGAGGCTGCGGGCCAGCGCGACGCGCTCGGAGGCCGGCAGCTGGTCGAGGATTTCGTCCTGCTCGTCCTTGGGCAGGTCCTCGAGAATGCGGACGGCATCGTCGCTATCGAGGTCACGGACGCCCTCGGCCACGGTCGAGGTCGATAATTCCTCGAGAATGTCCTCGCGCACCGTATCGTCGACTTCGGTCAGCGCCGTGAAGTCGAAGTCGGCGCCCATCAGCGTCACGAGACGCGGGCGGTCTTCCGGGTCGAGTGCCTCGATCAGGTCGCCGCTGTCGGCCTCATGCAGGTCGCCGACAAGGTCGCGCAGGGTCGCGGCGTCGGACGCGTAGATGGCCTCAACCACCCGTTCAACATATTCAGGACTAATGGCGCCGGCGGCGTCGCGTAACTCGACGGCAGCGGGGTCTGGCGTTACGACGGTCATGTCTTGCGGGTCGGCCATGCCGGATCACGGTTCCACTTGCGCGACTGAAAATGGATAGTTCGAAAGATAGTTCGTCATGGCTTGTACGCTCGGCTTTTCAACGTGGCAAACCCGGCGAGGGTTCAAGGGCGTGATTGCGCTCGCCGGTGTGATGTCACTGTGGAATGTCAGTGCCGCGACAGCCACGGGCGCAGATTGCGCGGGACGCCCCGATGCGCTCGGCACCGCGCGCATCCTGACCGTGGACAGTTCGACGCCGCGTGTGGGCCGCAAGCATTTCCCGACCACGCTGCCGCTCCGGCCCAAGGAAGTCGCGCTGACGTTCGACGATGGTCCGTTGCCCGGCACCACCGGACGCATCCTCGATACGCTCAAGTCCGAATGCGTCCGAGCGACGTTTTTTCTGCTGGGCCGCATGGCGGTGAAATCGCCGGCGCTGGCCAGACGCGAACTGGCCGAGGGCCACACCGTCGCCCATCACTCCTATAATCACCCCCTGCTCGGTCACATAAAGCCCGACCGGGCGATGGCCGATATCAACCGCGGCTTCGCCGCCGACGACATCGCGCTCTACGGCAAGGCCGGTGCCGAGCCGCGCACGCCGTTCTTCCGGTTTCCGGGATTTGTGTCGTCGCCGGAACTGCTGGAGCGGCTCGCGGCGCGCAAGATCGTGGTGTTTGGCGCCGACGAATGGGCGGGCGACTGGAATCCAATGCGGCCGCAGGAGCAGCTTGAACTGGTGATGGCGCGGCTCCGCCACAGCAACGGCGGCATCTTGCTGCTGCACGACACCAAACAGCAGACCGCCGAGATGCTGCCGGGCCTGCTGCGCGCGCTCAAAGCCGGCGGCTACAAGATTGTCCACGTCGTGCCACCGCGCTGAACGGCAGGGGCGGACGCGCGACCGTCGTGCGCAACGCCGGCCCCGCGGCAAGTGACGGCTTTTCAAAAATACGATTTTGGGGATGGGCGGACATCTGTTCCCGCACCTCGTATCGGGTGCGGGCGGCAGCGATCAAACCCACCCCGGTTCAATCGCCTATTTTTTAGATGGTGCGGCCGAGAAGAAACCGCTTGGGTCGACCTAAGATATTGATAAACAACACATTATAGAACCACTACTCAGACCGCTTTGTAGCTCTCTTTTGTAGCCCGGTCACCACCTTGATCGTTAGGCCCGACGCTGGGGGCCCGAACGGGGCCGAATAGCAGGCAACCACACCATCGCATTCGCGTAAGCATTGAGAATTGCCCCTTCGCAATCGATCGGCGAATGTTGCATCCTTCAATGGTCAATCGCAGAGACTGCCCAAGCAACCATGCCACTCCCCCCAGTAAGTTCCGAGCGTATAGACGAGGCTCTCGCTCAATTTGATCGAGACGACCGTCCATTACCGACGTGGCAGGGCTGGGAAGAGCGCGAAAGTTACAAATATGCCCTTTCAAAGAATGGCAAGTTTTACCCCCCCAAACAGATTGTCGCATTGGCTACTGGAATTCCGAACGCGGAGTTCAGCGGTGGCACCGAAGCAAATACCTACCTGCAAAAACGCGGGTTCAAGATTGAAGCATTGGGGCTTCCAACCAAAGGGGAAGTGAAGGTTGCATTGCATGACCTTCTGCTGGCCCAAGCTCCTGCTCCTATTGAGCCCAACGAGGCCTATGAACTCCTAGCCAATCAATTTTCGCTGCCAAAGCATCTTCGCGAAATGATTTTGAAGGTGTCCAACGAAAACAGTTGGCAAAACCGAGTTCGGCAGGCGCGCCGCGACTTGGTTGCGGAAAAGATTATTGACCCCTCAGAGCACGGGCAATGGCAGCTGCTAACGCGGCAATACCCCGCCGTATGGGTTGAAAAATCCCTCACCAAGGACCGACCGGATCGAACGGATGGCGACCACGCAGTTGGTCACGCTTTATGGTCGCCACTTCGGTCCCAAGATGGCGCCGATATTTACCAGAACATGCGGCTGGTGCAGCCAAACGATATAATTCTACACCTCACCGACAATTCTGGATTTAGCGGAATATCTCAAGCTGACAGTCGAGCCCGCCCAGATTTTGTGGGCATTGAAAACACCGCTTGGGCAGGCCAGCCGTGCTACCGCGTCCAGCTTCGTGACTTAACCCCACTAATCCCGCCCTTTGCGCGCGAAGAACTCTTTTCAAATCAAAATGCACGTGACCGCCTTGTAGAAATTCGAAAGGCGCACCGGAATTTATTTTATGATCCCAATCTCAATCTTCATCAGGGCGGATACTTAACCGCAGTGCCCGAACAGCTGGTGAAACTACTCGACGAAGTTTATAGCGGCCAAGCAGGCCATCATTTGTTTGGAAGCCTCCCCATGCCTTCCGCGCCCCCAATTGCCGACGCAGAATACCAACAGCCAAAACATGACAAAGAAGAGTTTCGCCGCGTTTGGCTTTACGCTCCAGGTCAAGACGCAAAGCACTGGGACGAGTTCCGAGATGCGGGTATCGCGGGCATTGGCTGGGACTACGTCGGCGACTTAAGTGGCTGCAGCGATGCGGAAGCGACCAAAGCGCTAATGAATCAAACGGCTCCCGAGCCGCAATCTCTCGTAAACGCAAACCAATGCTTCGATTTTTCCCACCGCATGATGCCGGGGGATTGGGTCTTCGCGAAGAGGGGCCGGCGGGAAATTATTGGGTTTGGAAAAGTAAAGTCCGACTATCGCTTCGAACCCGACCGGGCGTTCTACCGACATATCCGCGATGTCGAATGGGAAAAAAGTGGCACGTGGCCAACCGCAACGCACCGTCTGCTTTCAATGAAGACGCTTACAGAGATTACTGACAATGAAATCTTGGTTGACGAGCTAGAACAATTGATCGGGCTCTCGGATACGGCACTCCCCCCTGCACTTTCGGTAAAAATTGCACCCGAATACTCGGTAGAAAACTTCTCGACCGAGACAGCCATCGCAGAGGAGACCATTGCGATTTGGTTGAGCCGCCTGAAGCGAAAGCAACACCTCATTTTCCAAGGCCCCCCGGGGACAGGAAAAACTTATGTTGCAGATAAGTTGGCTCGGCTCTTAATCAGCAAGACCCATGGGATCATTGAAACAGTACAATTTCATCCATCCTACGGTTATGAAGATTTCATGCATGGCATTCGTCCGGTCGTGCAAGACGGCCAAATGACTTTCATGCGTATGCCGGGTCGCTTTTTGCAATTCTGTAAGAATGCACAAAGGATCACTGACGGTTCCCCATGCGTCCTAATCATCGACGAGATCAATCGGGGAAACTTGGCACGCATATTCGGCGAGCTAATGTACCTTCTCGAATACCGAGACAAGACAATCCCACTGGCTGGGGAAGAAAAGCTCTTTGGTATTCCAACCAACGTTTACATAATCGGCACAATGAACACAGCCGACCGGTCGATCGCTGTCGTCGATCACGCCTTGCGCAGGCGCTTCAGCTTCATTCACCTTGCTCCAGATTACGACGTATTGCGCACACAACTTGAAACGAATGGCCTCGCTGCCGAGGACCTACTCAAGGCCTTACAAACCGTAAACGCTGTAATCAACGACCCCAATTACGAGATTGGCATTTCCTTTTTCCTGAAGGACGGCGCCGCGCTTCCGTCAACTCTAAGGGACATTTGGGAAGGCGAAATAGAACCGTACTTGGAAGAGTACTTCTACGACCAACCCAGCAAATTGGAACCGCTGCGCTGGAAAACCCTTTCGACCGGCATATTGGCGTCTTGGAACCAATAGACAAAATGCAGCGTGTCATTGACCTGCAAGAGGAAGTGGCTGCGAAATTCCCGCAAGACCATCTTCTCGACACCGAAATTCTGGCGTTGCGCGACTCCCGAAAATTCGACGTCGAACCAGCGAGCCCGCTGAATGGCTACATGTGTAGCGTTCGGTCGCACGGCTGGATTGGACAGATACCCATTGGCGATGACTTGCTAGTCCGCGTCATTCCTAAGGTGCCTGTTGCCAACATTTTTCGAATGCTTGAGGTAGCTTACAATCTCAAATCTTTCCGCCTGTTCGATGGCGAGGTTTTAGTCGAAAGCCTTGCAGATGTTTACGAGCGAATTGTATCGATTCTGGCACGTCGTGTTCTCAATCGTGCGCGGAAGGGCCTTTATAGAAATTACATCGAACAGACTGAAGAGCTACCATACCTACGAGGACAAGTAGATGTCGTTGGCGCCGCATTGAACTGCGCACTCGGCATTCCGCTTATGCCCTGCCATTACGAAGAGCACACTGCCGATATCGAAGAAAATCGGATACTACTGTGGACTCTCCACCAAGTGCACCGCCAAGCCCTTCAGCATGACAAAGTTCGGATTGAGCTGGATCGTGCACGGCGCACCCTGGCTGGAACAATCACATTAGATCGCCACACAGCAAGCGATTGCGTCAACAGAATATACAATCGTCTAAACGACGACTATTCACCGATGCATGGACTTTGCCGCTTTATCCTTGAGCACACGGGCCCCGGAATAAAACCGGACACCCGCACTTTCATACCCTTCGAACTCTATATGCCGCAGCTCTTCGAATCCTTCATCGCGGAATGGCTACGAGCGAATGAACCGCAAGGCATGACCGTTCGCTGTCAACACCACGCCCAGCTTGATGCGAATTTTGAAATGAAGATTCGTATTGATATCTTGTTGAACGACGAAGTTACTCAGCAGCCGATCGCGGTGCTCGATACAAAGTACAAAGCGAGCGAGCACCCCTCAGAGGCAGATATATATCAAATCGCTTTTTACGCGCACGAGCTCCGAGTGAATCGCGCATTCCTCGTATATCCGTCAACGCTGGCAAGCCCAGTGCAGGTGCTCCATGCGAAGGACGTCTCTATCGAAAGTCTAATATTTAATATCGGCACCTCCCCTGACGTGGCTGGGCAAGCATTTTTGGCCCAATTAACTAAGAGCCTTGCGTCACGCTAGGACCGGATTGCAGCCAACGTTGAATTCAGTTGTAAGCGCCGGAGCAATAATCCCTCACTGAAGCGGCCGGATAATCTGGTTGCGCCGGAGTAAAACTCCGTCAGCAGATAGCCTTTTGCCTGTGTGGCGGAAGGCGGAGGGATGAAGGGCGTGGAGTTATATGGACGGGTTCGCCATGCGGTGCAGATTGAGGGTTTGAGCCGTCGTGAGGCGGCGCGACGATTTGGGATTGATCCTCGGACGGTCGCCAAGATGATGACGTTTTCGGTGCCGCCGGGGTACCGGCGTGGCGGGGCGCCGAAGCGACCGAAGCTCGATCTTTTTACCGCGATCATCGATCAGATTCTGGAAGCTGACCGAACGGCCCATTCGAAGCAGCATCATACGTCGAAGCGGATCTTCGAGCGGCTGCGCGATGAGTATGGTTATGGCGGCGGGATGACGATCGTGAAGGACTATGTTCACGATCGCCGTCAGCGTCAGCGCGAGGTGTTCGTGCCGCTGCGCCACGAGCCGGGCCATGCGCAGGCGGATTTTGGCGAGGCATGGGCGGTGCTCGGCGGGGTGGAGCAGAAGGTCCACTTCTTCGCGATGGACCTGCCGCACAGCGATGCCGGCTTCGTGCAGGCCTTTCCGGCGGAGACGACGGAGGCCTTTTGCGACGGGCACGTTCGGGCGTTTGCATTCTTCGGCGGGGTTCCGAAGTCGATCCTGTACGACAACACCAAGATCGCGGTCGCGCGTATCCTGGGGGATGGCCAGCGACTGCGGACGCGGGTATTCAGCGAACTGCAGTCCCACTACCTGTTCCTCGACCGGTTCGGCCGG
Organism: Hyphomicrobiaceae bacterium; assembly: GCA_947472885.1. Taxonomy (GTDB): domain Bacteria; phylum Pseudomonadota; class Alphaproteobacteria; order Rhizobiales; family Xanthobacteraceae; genus CANJBX01. The sequence continues at coordinate 96 of CANJBX010000004.1, read as the reverse complement.
CCGGGCAAGGGCAACGACAAAGGCAAGGTCGAAGGTCTGGTCGGCTGGATCCGGCGGAACCATTTGGTGCCGATGCCCCAGGCGGCGAACGTCGAT